>NZ_JASJFB010000332.1:0-23838 GCF_030065455.1 Microcystis sp. M53602_WE12
AACTAGGCGATGTTCTTTTGTAATGCGTCGTGACCATAATCCTGATAGTTCATGTTTTAATGCTTCTGGTTTTCCTAATCCAGAAAAAGGCTCTCTTTGAACATCTTTAATAAGGCTGACAATTTTAGCGTCAACTTTTTTATCTGCGATCACCCATTGGTTAAACTCATCAAAACTTCGGGTTAGAAAGGCGACTTTCCTGATAAGTTAGCAGCATCTACATAAATATAACTATCAGGATTTTTAAGAGATTCTCTTGCCTCTTGGAGATGTTGACGGTTAGCTTCTGTGGAAAGCAGATAGTCTGTTTCATCCATTTCAGCAGCTTCTTTAATCAATAAAATCGCTTCGACCACTGTTCCTTCTGGTAAGTCGAGGGGAGGTAAACTAAGTTGACCATTTTTGATGATTGTTTGGTATTTCAGTGCATTCATATAATTTTACTATTCTTGAGATTTTACTAATTATAGCAGTTTCAACGATAACTTGGCTCTTCTCGTTTCTGTATAGTCTTACCTCGTTGCCAGGGTATCCCTTGCAACGCATTTCCAGAGGTTCTAGCTTTTGTGTAACCCATCAGGGAAGGGAGGGATATCCTCCCCTTTCTCGTGCCAATGTAGAACCTTGGCACGAGACAAAAGGAATAGGATCAAGGTTATTTCTGTCCCTTTTTCTTATTTTTGCGGGACTTATTTTTTCTGACTATTCTTAGCAAGTTTCCGCCGCAAGCCGGTACCGAATCCGATAACGGTTACTAAACCTAACATGGCTAGAGGTTCAGATTCGGGTACGGGTACGGCTACGGTACTCACTATTAAATCATCAAAGGCAATATCAGAACTATCGTTAGGAGTCCCAAGTATTCCCAAAATCTCAAGAGTGCTTTGACCACTGGTTGCCGTGAATGTGAAATTACCCGAGCTATTGATCCCAAACTATTAATTTTTTGTTTTCGTTAGAGACGGTTTTATTACTAGGATTAATTACAAACTGACGACCACAATCTTTACCCTTACGTTTTGGTTTGCCATTATGTGTAGAACCATTTTTGATGGTATGGCAAGAACCCCATTTAGGACAACGAAATATTGAAGCTTGTGAATCTTTACAACTCAGGCTAGATAAGCAAGAGAGCTACGCCACTACTATCGGATCACTACCGGCTGAGCTCACCGTCGAAGCCTGATCTCACGGCCGAAGCCTGTCTCCTGTCTCCTTTTGCACGACTACTTAACTTTTCGATAATCTAAGACAAGAGTGGATTAAAAGTCAAATTTCCTCCGAGAACCTCTGAGAGAGTAAAATTTATCTTTTCGCTATTTAGTGGCTTACCGCTAGAATAATAGGACAAAAACGCTATATATAGCGTCTAGCCAGTAGAGGACAAGGATGAAATATTTAGAAGAATGGCGTGGTAGCGGGGTGGACGCGGAGTTAATCCATCTCAATGTCACCAGTTTAGCGGGGTTATCTCCCAGTGAATACCTACTCTACTCCCAAGAATTACCGCGACGCAATGATGGCAGGGTTAGGGATAGTATTCTCAAGCGTTATGAACATACCAGTCAAGGCGGTTGGTGGTGTTCAGGAATTGACTTATTAACTGGTAATTATGACCTTTGGGGCTGTTTTAAGCCCGATTTTCCCCGTTTAAGCTTCGATAAGGCTAAACCGATTAAGTACGAACATCCCCCCCAAACCCCTACGGGAGTCTTTGCTTTGCGGGTTCCCCTGAAAATTTGGCAAAGGATAGCCCAGTCTATCAGTATTAATATTTTAACTGAAGAAGTGGATAATAAGCAAGAGGATCTCGGTTTTTGGTCTTGGGTAATCAAACATCCAGAGATACCTATTTGTCTTACGGAAGGAGCGAAAAAAGCGGGGGCATTACTAACAGCAGGTTATGTGACAATTGCCTTACCAGGGATTCACAATGGTTATCGTACTCCCAAGGACGAACTAGGTAGGAGAATCGGCAAATCTCATCTAATTCCGCAGCTGGAAAAATTAGCTAATTCCGGACGAAAGATTTATCTAGTTTTTGATCAAGAAACTAAACCAAAAACCCAACAAGCGGTTAATTTAGCTTTACAGAGAATGGGTTATCTATTCAGTCAGGCTAACTGTGAGGTAAAGGTGGTTACTTGGGATGCTGCTGATGGTAAAGGGGTGGATGATTTACTAATCAATCGAGGGGAAGATTACTTCCAACAAGTCTATCAAAAAGCTACCTCTTGGGAAATTTGGAAGGCAGCGAGTTTAAATAGTTTAACTCTCCCACCTCATCTAGAGTTAAATAGCCGTTACTTGCCAGATATTGCCATCCCTACATCAGCGCAGTTAATGGCGATTAAATCGGCTAAAGGTACGGGGAAAACTGAGTTTTTAGCCAAGATAGTTAAACAGGCTATTGCCAATCAACAAAAAGTTTTAGTTATCGGTCATCGGGTGAAACTGGTGGAGGAGTTATGTCAACGCTTTGGTTTAAACTATATCAGTCAAGTTAGGGACAATCCTGCGGCACAAATTTACGGTTATGGTTTATGTATTGACTCTCTCCATCCCCAATCACAAGCTAAATTTCAAGCGGAAGATTGGCGAGAAGCTATCATTATTATCGATGAGATCGAACAGGTTCTATGGCATGGGTTAAATGGGGATACTTGTAAAACTAATCGTGTGGCAATTTTAAGATCCCTAAAGTCCCTGCTGCAAACTGTGGTCAGCAGTGGGGGCAAAGTCCTAGTTGCCGATGCTGATTTAAGTGATATTTCCCTAGAATACTTAACTTCTCTAGCGGCGATTAAACTAGAAAATTTTTTAATTAGTAACGATTGGAAACCTAATTATAAGGAAGCTTGGCGAGTTTATAACTACTCTGATAATACTCCCCAACAGCTAGTTAATGATTTAGTCAAACATATTAAAGAGGGAGGAAAACCTTTTGTTTGTCTGTCAGCACAAAAGTTAACCAGTAAATGGGGGACAATTACCCTAGAATTTTATCTAAGAAAGCAATTTCCCCAGAAGAAAATTTTGCGGATAGACTCAGAGTCATTGCAAGATTCTAGTCACGCTGCCTATGAGGCGATTGGCAATTTAAATCAATTGTTGCTTAACTATGATATAGTTCTAGCTAGTCCTGCGATCGAAACGGGAATTAGTATTGATATTCAGCAACACTTTACCTCGGTTTGGTGTTTAGCACAGGGGATTCAAACTCCCACTTCTATCGCTCAATTTTTAGGGAGAATTAGAGAGAATATTCCTCGTTATATTTGGTCAGCAGTGTACGGATTTAATCAGGTGGGCAATGGTTCCACTTCTATCCCCAAACTTCTCACCTCTGGACACCGACTAACGGAGGTTAATATTCGCTTATTACACCAGTCAGATTTAGAATCTCTGGAGGATTTAGATACAACTTTTCAAGCGGAATCTCTCCTCTGCTGGGCAAAAATGGCTGTGCGAGTAAATGCTTATATGCTTAATTATCGTCAGTCAATTCTAGGTATTTTACAAGCAGAAGGTCATAGAATTAAAGAACGGAATCAGGAAGAAGAACTAGAAATAAATAATCAGTTAACGGCAGCAATTGAGGAAATTAGGGAACATAATTATCGTTCTGAATGCGAGGAAATTGCCAGCGCAGACGAGATCACGGAATCAGAATATCGTTGGCTAAAAAAACAGTTAATTAAGTCAGTGAAAGAAAGGAGAATTATCAGGAAATATGACCTATACAAACGCTATGGAATCCCCGTCACACCGCAATTAGTGATTAAAGATGATCAGGGATGGTATCAAGAACTACGCCTACATTACTTTTTGACAATTGGGCGACAATTTTTGTGCGATCGAGATGCTTTAATTGCCCGTAAACTGATAGAATCAGGTCAGGGAAGTTTATTTATTCCCGATTTTAATGGTAGTCAATTAGGAGTGATTATCGGGACGTTAGAAGTGTTGGGAATTCCCGTATTATTAGCTAACCCTGAAAGAGAATTAACTAATCATGATGCCGATTTACAAAAAATGGCCGAAATCGCCATTAAAAACCGCAACGAGATTAAAACTATCACCAAGATTAACCTCTCTAATACTGCCCGTCCTCTGACGATTATTCGTAATTGTTTGAACTTGTTAGGTTATCAATTAACCAGCAAGGGCAGCCAGAGAATTGCTAAAAAATCTCTAAAAGTTTATCAGATTGTTGCCCCTCAGGATGGGAGAGAACAAGTGTTTCAACAATGGTTATTTAGAGACGAAAAATGTGCGGGAAGTTCTGAGATTTGGTATGAGGACTATCTCTTTTCTCTCACCCAGAAACCATCTCTAGGCGAATCAGAAAATGCTTATATTCAATTAAGTCTAGAATTTAGTCTAGCTATGGAGAAATTGCCTATTTAAGCGACTTTTTTCCCTAAAATGACCACATCAGCCAGAAAATCGTCTAGAGCGGCAATTTGGGGTAAATAACCCCATCGTTGAAAGCCGAATTTTTCAAAGAGACAAATACTGGCTTGATTGTGGGCAAAAATAATACAGATAAGATTAGATATACCCAATTGGGGACAGCGCTCCAAGGCATATTCTACTAATAATTTACCGATTCCACGACCTTGATAATCGGGGGCAATATATAAACTAACCTCTGCCGTTTTTTGGTAAGCGACACGACCATAAAACATCTGTAAACTCAGCCAACCCACCACCCGACCTTCGATCGCTATTACCCAGATGGGATACTGTTCAGGATCGTGCTTTTCAAACCATTCTCGCCGACTTTCGAGGGAAATAGGCTTTAAATCTGCGGTTGCCTTGCGAGTGGGAACAGCAGCATTATAAATCTCGATAATTGTTGGTAAATCTGTTTCTTTAGCCTCGCGAATAATCATAGAATATCAAGTAAGATGAAGTATAACCTAATTTTCCCTTGTCTCCTAACTTCTGAATTATGCTATATCTCTCAATCTTACTTTAAAATTGGGTTTGATAGCGGACGGTAAACTCATTCAAATTGTAATCGTAGGAGAAGCGGATAAAAGACTGGGAATTAACTCGATAGACGGTTTCCAAATTGGGAAGAATATTAAAATCCGTTGCTCCGATCGCATTACTAACCGCATTTTCCACATCATACACGACTCCTTGGGCTAAGAGGGGAATTGCCAACTGAACCACTCCAAATTGAATTAATTGTTCCGTATTTTTCCCCTGTAAACCATTAAAAACCGACAGCAATTGTTCCCCCAAAAGTCGAACGATTTCCCCTTGGCTGCGGGGGGGAGTGCTGGTTAATTTAACTAGGGGAGTATTAAGCAATCCCTCATCTTCACCTCTAGCAAAAGCCACTGCTTGTAAACAATTAGCAGCTTTTTGTAATTCTGTATCTGTATAGTTTTCCTCTAGGGGAAAAGGTGGACTATCGGGACGAATTTGGCACACTTCATTGATATTACGTCCTAAATTTGGTAGCAAGCGGTTTAATTCCCCTTCAACGCTGAGGGTGACATCAATCCTTTGAATGCGATTGAGGCTATCATCGGGAATTTCATTACTAGGAAAATCCCCCCCTGGACGGGAGATAGCAAAATCACGAGATTGAGAAAATTCGCTGAGAATTGTTCGCAGTTGAATATCAACAAAGGGATTAAAAAGTCCCAACCCGCGACTAGAATCGAAAACAATAACATTTTGATTGCGTCGGTTAAGAAGAAAACGCGTATCGATGTAACTAACCCGTCCTCGATCGAGATTAATCACTCCATTGGTTTGTAATTTCTCTAGTGGAGTGAGCGGACCGTTCAAGGTTAAAGCACCACTAAAATCAAATTGATACAAAGGTTCTTGTTCGATGGATAATCCCGCTAAAGACACTTGGAAATTATTTAAAACTGGAGTAATATTTGTCGTCTGAGGAATGTTGAGAGGCTGCAACCAGCGACTCACCGGTTTATCCGTTTCTTGATTAATTTCTGGGGTGCGAGGAAGAAAAACTTTACCCCTAGAAAGACGCACATTCCCCCCGATAATTGGTTGCTGAATTGTTCCCGTTACCATGGCATTCCCAGCAATTAATCCCCGATAAAGGCCATTAATTGCTATATCTCCCTCTTGAATATTAACTGTTAAGGGATTAGGATTATTTTTGATGGCTTGAAAGAAAGGTAAAACTCCCACCACAGAAATTTGTCTGTCAGCGATCGAGCCTTGTAATTCCTCTACTGTTAAGTTTTCAGGGGTTAACCCAATGCGGCCATTTACGGTTAAAATCTCTGGAAAAGCAACACTGCGGATAGCGGCATTATTGAGAGTAACTATACCATTTGCTTCTAAATCTTTGATTTTTAAACCCTCTTTTATATCTAATCTTCCCGTCGCTGAAAGAACTACCTCTCCCTCACCGTTAACCCATTCGATGGCGTTTTGACTGATAGCTTCAATTAATTTGATTGCATCGGTTCCCAATTTTGCTTGGATTTTTAATTGATCATTACCCGGTAAGGGAGGATAGGGAATGCTGGCATAGAGTTGGATTGATTCGGAGGAGGTTGTCCGCAAATCAAAACGATACTGGTTATAGGTAAATAAACCAATTATATCTTGATTAATATTTTGGGCATTAATTGCACCGTCAATAAAGGCAAAATTACCCTGAATACGAGGATTTAATAAAGTTCCTGTAATTTGTCCTTGAGTTTTTAGACTACCGGACAAATCTAAGGGAAACTGCACAAAATTTCTCAAGAGATCGAGAGAAAGATTTTCCACGGCAAAACTTCCCTCTACTTTTTTTAGGGAAAAATCACCCGCTAAAAATACGGAAGAATCTCGTGATTTTAATCTAATCGGTTCTATCCTGAGCAACTGACGATTTAAGTTAAGATTAATTGTTACTTCATCAATAGGAATTAATTGGGTATCGGTGGTGACAATTCCCAGAGGGTTAACAATATTTACCGTCGGTCTTTGGGGTCGCCATTCCCATCTACTGCCCTGAAATTTTACGCTAAGATCGGGATTTTTTAAAGTCCCAGTTAAGGCTATATTTGCTTGATAACGGCCGCGAAAATCTAGTTCAGAAGGTATCCCGACTACCCCTCTTTCCCTTGCTAATTGCTGGATTATTTCTTCAATTTTTGCCCGCAAATTTACCTGTTGTGCTAGGGAAGCTTCGGGATTACCTACTCCTAGGGGACTAAGTTGAATAGCCTGGTTACTCTCGGAGGAGAAAAGGTTGATTAAACTGGTTAAATCATAGATACTAGCAACTGATAATAAATCTTGAATATAACCTTGATCTACCCTGAGTTTAGCTTCTATTTCCTGGGTTTGCCAATTAAATAAACCTTGCAGATTATATTGACTGGCACCCGCTTGTAAACTACCTTCTTGCAGTTGAACTATGGAATCCCGATAAACCAAATTTGCCGTTAATTTTTCCCCAATTAAGTTACCTAAACTAGGTCGGTTAATCTCTAGTTGTCCCTGTCCCTGTAAGTTAAATAAATTGATGTCTAGATTAGCATTCACTTGTCCAGCAATAATCCCCGGAACATTGTAGGCTGCCGTGGGAGATATTTTCAGGATTTCTAGGGGAAAATCGGCAATCTGAACATTGAAATTTTCGCCGCTTCGTTTAGCTGTTGCTAGAAAAGGAGTTTTATTTCCAAAAGCTTGGCGAATATTTATCCCTAAGGGAAGATAGGGCAGCAGACAATTATTTTGTTGACAAGGATCGAAAGTTAGGTCAATAATGTCCTGATTTCCCCGCAGATTTAAACTAATATTTTGACCGATTCCTGCTTGCATACTTCCTTTTAAGATAGGTTCAAAGGGTCGATCATTAATGCTAAAATTCGCTAAATTTATATCTCCTTTGATTTGTATATTTCCCACTTTTTGCCAAGCAGTTAAGAGATTTTTTCCCGTGATTTGTCCTTGAAATTCTCCGCTCCCTGTCAGTGTCGATTCTCTGGGTTTCAAACGAGGATCGATCGGTAAAAGCGATATAATCTGAGTTAGCGGTACAGTAGCAAGGTCGGTTTTTGCCTGTAGATTTAAGTTAACCTCAGCGATATCGGGTTGACTGATAAGATTAGCTAAAAGAATATTTCCTCGCACATTAAAGCTATTTTCTCCCCACTGTGCCGAAAGATTATTAACCTGAATTGGTGTTACTCCCTGCCAAATTTCTTTAATATTTCCCGCTAAATTGGCACTAAAATCTAAGTTAGGAATCGAGATTGATTTTATTCCTGGCAATTGCCCCATTAGGGCAGCGGGATCAAGATTAGCGGCAATAATATCACTTTGCCAGAAATTATTATTCAGTTGTGCCTTAGCTTTAATCTCTCCTTTAGCTACATTAATACGAGAGTTAAAAACTACTTTGACACTGCTTAAGTTGAGTCGTTTTTCTAGCAGAGAGTCGAAAATAGTTTGGGCATTTCCTGTCGCTTGAAACTTCGTTTGGTCAATATTCAACGCTAGGGGAACATTAGTCTGAAAACGCTCTAAGCTACTGAGAATATTAAAAATACCGTTGTTTAACTGAATATCAGTATTAATCGGATTATTATCCACTAACAACCGAGTATTTACCCTAGCATTGACGGTGGACAAATTAGGGATTTTTCCCGCTAGTAAATTATTGATTGCACTGGTGAAATTGACTTGGGTTTTCCCTAGACTAACAGGAATATTTATATTGGGTAAAAACGGATTTAAGTTAATGCCAGCCGTATTAACTATACCGCTTAAAATACCTTGTTCCAGTTGGGTTGTCGTTCTCAGGGATTGATTATTGACAAATAACTGTATATCCCCCTCTCCGCGCCAAGTTTGTAAATCCGTTAAAGTACCGCTAATCAGAGCATTTATTCTGCCAGCAAAGCTGATTTTTGCCCTGCCTAAACTAACGGGAACTGTTAAATTTTCCACTAGAGGATTGAGACTAATTCCCCCAGTGTTGACTGTTCCTGTCAGAAAACCTCGATTCAGTCTGGCTGTGGCAATTAAAGGATTATTATCTACTAATAACTCCATATTCCCTTGACCTTGCCAACTGCTGAAAATATTATTTTTATTATTTAGTAATTCTCCTAAATAACCTTGTAAATTAATTTGCGATTGCAGTAATTTAACCTGGGTTGGTAAGTTAGGCAATAGGGAATTAATCGGCAATCCCGCTAAGAAAGCGTTAGCCTGAAGATTTCCTTGCAATACTTGACTATTGACTGAAATTGTGCCTTGTTTACCGCTAATTCTTAAGTTAGCAACTCCGTTTAAAGTATTAATATTAAGTTGGTCAATTTTGCCACTAACTTGAATATTAGCTGTCTCTAAATTTAAGGGTTCTAAGGTTTCTAGGTAGGGGCAAATGCTATCTAAATATTGACAAACAAGAGGCACAAAAGGAGTCAATAAAAAGTTATTACCCGTGATTTTTCCCTGGACTAATTTGCTAGTAAAATCACCATTACCATTAACCTGTAGTTTGCCGCCATTTGTTTTAATGACCGTATCGGTTAAATTTATTTTGTTGCCCCCTAAAAATACTTTACCCTCCCCGGCAACATTGATTAATCCTGACTGATTAACCCTGGGTATTTGCCAATTAATTAATAATTGTGGCAGTCCTAAACTACCCCTAGCTTTAATATTAGCTTGCAGATCGTTTATATTAATTTTAGCGGGAATTGTTGCCAGTTGAGATAAAATTTTTCTCGTGGGAAAATTGGCTTGTAAATTCAAATCAATCGGCATTTTGGTCCCGTCAAGAGGTTGATTTTTTTGCAGGGATTGCAGAATATTTAACTGCAATTTTCCTTCTCCTTTAATTTCTCCACCTGCGACGGGTTTAATTTGAATTTTATCTAAATTAAGACGATTGAGATTTGTTTGAAAATTACTGGTTATTGATTGAATAGGAATTTGCTCAAAAATAATCGGTTTGCTGTTGCTAACAGTTCCTTTAATTAGAGGTTGATCTAGTTTTCCCGTCACTTGAAAAGTAGAGCGTGCTTCTCCCCGTAAATCTAGAGGTGATTGCAGATAAATAATTCTTAAAAGTTGTTGTAAATCCACCGATTCTAGAGCGACATTGAGATGATAACCAGTTTGCCAATTTACTTCTCCTCTCACCTCAGTTTTAATCTTGCCAATACTTGCGTTCGCCTGTTCAACTAATACTTTATCTCCCTGTAAATTTAACTTAGTTGTTAGCTTAATTGGATACTGAAAAGGTTGGAATTTTCCCGCTACATCCGTCACCTGAAAATTACCATTTCCTTCGGTTTGATTTAGCTTTGCCCAACTGGGAATATTGAGAGCAATATTGGCATTTACTTGTCCTTGATTGAATTGGAAATTGCGATTAGGAATTAAAGTTAATAGTTCACTTAAATTTAAACGATCAATCTGAAGATTAGTTTGACTTTCACCCGTTTTTAACGCCGTTTCTCCTTGAATTTTTACTTGACTTTTGAGGATTTCTGCGCTAAGATCGTAGGTGAGAGGTTGCCTTTGATTATCAAGAAATCTTCCCTGACCATCGGCTTTAATTTCTATCGGTTTTTTCAGGGTATAGGGTTGGATAGTAATAGCTGCCTTCTCCACCTGAACACCCAGATTTAACTTAATAGGTGCCTCCCGCTCAAAGTTACTAGATATTTTTTCTAAATTATCGAGCCATTGACCATTTTTATCCTGATCGAGATAAATACTGGGATTAATTAACTTGACATCAACCGGCAGCGGCAGACCTAAAAGTAAGGGCAGCGGATTTAATCCCAATTCGATCGCATCAATAGATAAACTATCAGCAGAATTGGCCGTAGCTGGAATTTCCGATTTACCGATACGGATGCGATTAAAATAAAAGCCCTCTATCTTACCTACCCTGACGGGTCTATGCAGCATTTCACTGAAGATATTATCTAAAATTGGGGTGAGACGTTCATAAACTAAATAACGAGTCGTAAAATAGCCAAGGGAGGTAATTCCTAGGAGAGTAATTCCCCCGACAATTAAAGTAGAAGGCCGGCGTAAAAATCGACCGATACTCAGAAAAAGATTAGGACGAGAAGAAGGATCGCCAGGGGAGTTACTCATAATTGTTTACCTCACACACACCAAAGAAAGGGCAACGGCTCACCAGAGCTAATAAACTATGATAATTCACCGCAGCACTGATAGCCCTCAATCGATTAATTGCCATTTTTTAGGCAATTATTGGGCTTAAATCCTGTGAGGAAGTCAAGGGATGCGGTCAATTAAAAGCCTCTCTCCCCATCTTAGCCTAAGACTCGAATGGCTGGCTAAAATTTTCAACAATCCGCCAAAATCTGCCTAGCTTCAACAGTCAACCGAATTAATATTGATCACCCCACCAGTTCAAGCAGAATATTGCTCGGATCAATAGGTTCGGAAATTGAAGATTGAGAGAAAACTTGTGCGGACAGACAACAATCCGGCGCAGTCTGGAACAACAACCAGAAGTATTCAGTCTTAGAATATTGGGACTAGCACGTCTATTTTTACTGCAAAAAGCGTCTTATAGATAAAGATTATGAAAGCCAGATTATCGATCGCCCTAACCGCCCTAATGACCTTGGGCATAACTGCCACACCAGCGGCCAACTTTGACGAACAGGACATCGAGCAGACCCAGGTAGTAGCGATCGCTCGTCCCTACGGAGGTAATAAATTTGACCTGCTAGTATTGGAACAAATTCCGGGAAAACAGAAGTGTTGGAGCGAAAGCGGCTCAAATCCCGTCATGATTGACCCGCTGCTCCTCAACTTTGACTTTACCGGCATTTGTCGCCGCGCCACTGATAGTAATGGTTATTCTATCCGTCTCGATGGCCGGGATTTTGGGCTAGATTACATCCTGCGTATTGTGGAACGCAATGGCGAATTATACTTAGTGGGAACTCCCCGGGATGCGCGCAGACCGGAATTAGTGGTGGGAAGAACCCGAGGAATGCAAACAGGATTTATGAAAATTATCCTCGAACCGGGTTGGAGATTTAGCCGTCGTACCTTTGAAGGCAAAAGTTTAGGCCACTTCTACTTTAGCGGCAAAGAAGCGGAAGTTCTCGCAGCCACCGGCAGACCTCCCCTCAGCGAAACCACTCCTCCCCCCAGTTCTGGGTCTAGTTTTCAGGATATTAGCGGCGATATCTATAAAACTGAGATTGAAAAAGCGATCGCGCTTGGGGTAGTGGCCGGTTTTAAAGAAGATAACACCTTCCGCCCCGAAAATCCCGTCACCAGGGAACAATTCGTCTCGATGATTATTGAAGGGATGGGAACTGTCACCAAAATTAACCTAGAAGAGATTCCCCCCGGCAGCGGCAGTTTTAACGACGTAGAAGCGACGCGCTGGAGTGCCAAAAAAATCCAATGGGCCCGGGCCAATGGTATTGTTGCCGGCAAAGCTAACGGCGAATTCCGTCCCACCGACCCCATCACCAGGGCCGAATTGATGGCGATTCTCAAACAGGCCGCCACCTACCTGAAAACTCAGCAAAAACAAGCCCCCGATTTAGCCCAAACTAAAACCCCCGTCAATTTTTCCGATACTTCCGGCCATTGGGCCGCCAGTTTAATTACCCAGATGTCGGGATTTTGCGGTGTGGCCTCTCCCTTGAACGAACGGGGTAGTTCTTTTGTACCAAACGATCCCGCCCGTCGTAACTACGCAGCAGCCGCCATCGTCCGTACCCTCGATTGTGTTAAAACCGCCAAAAAATAAGTAGGGTTTGCGGCAAAAAGTTTTTCTTAGGGTTAGATTGTGGGGTTTTACCCATTTTTAGGAGGTCAATTACCTAATTTTCAGGGCAAAAGTCCCCCAATTTTCCCCCCGCTCACTCCCAGTCCCGGAACTTTTTGATCTCAAAAAGGCCTAGGCACTCATGCAAAAGGAGGAATCAATAATCAGTCTTTAATAACCAGATTTAGTATGATTACTGGTCACTGATTACTGATCACTGATTACTGATTACTGATTACTGATTGTGGTTGTTAATTTTTACTTTAGGTATGCCGTCGGGTATTCTCGCTAGACTGGAAAATAATGCACCTCGGCTAGACAAAATCCTATGGTAAAGCTGCTCGAAAATCCTCTCCGAGTGGGATTGCGACAAGAAAGAACCCCAGAACCCCTAATTTTAGTCATTTTTGGGGCATCGGGAGACTTAACCCAAAGAAAACTGGTTCCTGCTCTCTATCAACTGAAACGGGAAAGACGACTACCGGCCGAATTAACCATCGTTGGTACAGCGCGCCGAGAGTGGAGTCATGATTATTTTCGCCAACAGATGCGCCAAGGCATCGAAGAATTTTCCGACGGGATTGGCAGTGAGGAATATTGGCAAGACTTCGCCCAAGGGTTGTACTATTTCCCCGGCAACATGGACGATCCGGAAAGTTACGCCAAAATGAAAGTTTTTCTGGAAGAATTAGACGGAATCCGGGGAACCCGTGGCAATCGAGTCTTTTATCTAGCGGTTTCTCCTAATTTCTTCCCTCCCGGTCTTAAAAACCTTGGCGCGGCTGGAATGCTGAAAGACCCAATTAAACACCGGTTAGTGATCGAAAAACCCTTTGGCAAAGATCTCAGTTCTGCCCAAGTTCTCAATCGAGTCGTACAAGAGGTTTGTCAGGAGAACCAAGTTTATCGCATTGACCACTATTTAGGCAAGGAAACCGTCCAAAACTTATTGGTGTTCCGATTTGCTAACGCTATCTTTGAACCCCTCTGGAATCGTCAATTTATCGATCACGTCCAGATTACCGTGGCCGAAACCGTGGGAGTGGAGGAGCGGGCCGGATATTACGAAAAATCGGGAGCTTTGCGCGATATGGTGCAAAATCACCTGATGCAGTTATTCTGCTTGACGGCCATGGAAGCGCCCAACGCTATTAACGCTGATAGTGTCCGCGGCGAAAAAGTCAAAGTCCTGCAAGCGACTCACCTGGCCGATATTAATAACCTGGAAAAATCCGCCATCCGCGGCCAGTATAAAGCCGGTTGGATGAAAGGAAAACCCATTCTGGGCTATCGGCAAGAACCGGGGGTTAATCCGGAATCGACCACCCCCACCTACGTGGCCATGAAATTAATGGTAGATAACTGGCGTTGGCAGGGTGTCCCTTTCTATCTGCGTACCGGTAAACGTCTGCCGAAAAAAGTTTCCGAGATTGCCATCCAATTCCGCCATGTGCCGTTATTAATCTTCCAATCGGCAGCCCAACAAACTAATGCAAATGTACTGAGTATGCGAATCCAGCCTAACGAAGGTATTGCCCTCCGTTTTGAGGCGAAAATGCCGGGGTCGGAATTACGCACGCGCACGGTAGAAATGGACTTTAGTTATGGTTCCTCCTTCGGTGTCACCAGTGCCGATGCCTATAATCGCCTACTTTTAGACGCTATGCTAGGAGATCAAACCCTATTTACCCGTTCTGACGAGGTAGAAGAAGCATGGCGCATCGTTACTCCCGCTCTCGCCGCTTGGGACGCTCCCGCCGATCCCGCCTCCGTACCCCAATACGAAGCGGGTACCTGGGAACCCACAGAAGCGGAATTTCTCCTTAACCGCGATGGCCGTCGTTGGCGAAGACTCTAAAACAGTGAACAGTGACCAGTAATCAGTGAGCAGTAAACAGTGAGCAGTAATCAGTAAACTAAAAACTCACATCTGATAACTGATAACTCACCTCTGATAACTGGTAACTGAATCACTGATAACTGATAAGTGGGTGGGTGAAATTAAATATAAGATGAACGTAGGTTGGGTTGAAGCATGAAACCCAACGCCCGCATGGGTTACGCTACCGCTAACCCATCCTACAAATAATTGTGCCTCCCTACTTAACTGGTAACTGATAACTGATAACTGATAACTGATAACTGACATGACCACCCAAAGCCCCCCCATTGTCGCCCTGCAAGCACCGAAAGATGTTTCCATCGATGTGATCGAGCAGGAACTGCGCGATATCTGGCAATCCTATAATGATAATGAGGATGGTATGGCCGCCACCCGGGCCACCACCTTTAGCTTTATTGTCTATGAACCCGACGCAGTACAGGAATTGTTAACCCTTCTCGGCTATTACACCGGCCCGATTGATGGTATTGCCGGTCCCCGGACTCACGCCGCGATCAAAGTCGCCCAGAAGGACCTAGAACTAGAAGTAACTGGGCTTTCTAGCGATGAATTTGTCGCTCGGTTAAGGGCGGCCTGGGAAGCGGAAAAAAACGCCGAGGACGGGGCTAATCATCGTCAATACGCCGCCGATTTGGATGCGATTGGGGTCGCAGATGCGATCGCTGCTTCCAATCCCTGTCGCATTATTACCCTCTGTCCCACCGCCGAGGCCGATGAAGGGGTGAAAGCCTCCGTTTCTGCCTATTGTCCCGTTAACAAACGTAGTCAGAACACTTTAGTTTGCTGTGAATACGTTACTTTAAGCGGTACAGCGGAAGCTTTGGAACGAATTGGCGGCATTATTTCCGAGTTAACTATTCCCAGTTTGCCCAAATTTCTCTGGTGGAAAGCCAGTCCCGACGGCGAATATGGACTATTTAAGCGTTTGGCCAGTCAATGTGATACGATTATCGTCGATTCCAGCACTTTTCGGGAACCGGAAACGGAACTGCTGCAGGTGGGGGATTTATTAGCAACAGATGTACCATTAGCTGACCTGAACTGGAGTCGTCTCGCCCCTTGGCAAGAACTAACCGCCGAGGCTTTTGATCCACCGGAGCGCCGGGATGCTATTCTGGAAGTCGATCGCATCACTATTGATTACGAAAAGGGCAATCCTTGCCAAGCTTTTATGTTCCTCGGTTGGATGGCCAGCCGGTTACAATGGCGACCGGTGGGATATAGTCACCGGTCGGGAGATTACGCTATTCATCGGATTAGCTTCCTCGGTCAGGACCAGCGTTTAATTGAGGCGGAATTAGCCGGTGTTCCCGTGGCCGATTGGGGTGAAGTACAAGGAGATCTGATTAGTATTAAACTCACTTCTACTAATCTTCAGGCTGATTGTTGTACGGTAATTTGTTCGGGAACTACTGGCTGTATGCGGATGGAAGCTTCGGGAGGGGCCCAATCTTGCCGCGTTGAACAAGTGTCCCATCTGGAAGACCAAAAAACAGAAACTCTGCTAGGTAAACAGTTACAGCGTTGGGGCCAGGACGTGCTTTATCAAGAAAGCATGAAAGTCACTAGCGCTATCCTCAAATTATCCCAACCGGATTAGCAAATTAGCAACAATAATCCCACCCACTTTGGAGAGACCTTGTTAACAAGGTCTCTCGATATTTATCCGGCAGTCAGCACCTGATTAAAACCGATAATTATAAGTAGGTAGGCGTTAAAAATTATCAGACACCCCCCTTATCAAGGGGGGCAGGGGGGATCGAACCTAAAATCCATTTTTAATTTAATTATAACCAGCTACTTACCTTTTCAGAAAACAGGTTATCATAAAAACAGAGCTTTGCTTTCAAGGGGGCAATATGGTCGCAACCACTGAGAAACGCTACACAGTCGCAGAATACTTTCAACTAGAGGAAACTGCCACCGACAGACACGAGTATCGAGATGGAGAAATTATTATTATGACTGGGGGAACTCCTAACCATAATCGCATTGCCTTGAATTTCTGTAGAAAATTTCCCTTAACTATCCAGAATCAAGCCTATGATATATTTATCAACGATCTACGCTTGGCCATACCCGCCTATAATATGTACACCTATCCCGATATTATGATCGTTAAGGGAGAACCAATTCTTGAAAGAGGACGCACCGATACGATTACCAATCCACAGGTTATTATCGAGGTTTTATCAAAATCTACTCAAGACTATAATCGGGGTGATAAGTTTAAATTTTATCGCTCTCTTAATAGTTTTGAAGAATATATTTTAATCGACCAATATGGTTATTATATAGAACAGTTTCATAAAAGAGGCGATCATTGGGCATTCCGGGATTATCACGATCAAGAAGCGATTTTAACTTTGTTTTCTCTAGATTTTCAAATATCCCTGACA
Organism: Microcystis sp. M53602_WE12; assembly: GCF_030065455.1. NCBI lineage: Bacteria > Bacillati > Cyanobacteriota > Cyanophyceae > Chroococcales > Microcystaceae > Microcystis > Microcystis sp. M53602_WE12. The sequence goes on from NZ_JASJFB010000332.1 coordinate 17,087, forward strand.
GATTTATATCAGCGGGTGGATTTTACCGCAATTGAAGTATCCTAATGACTCAACTATTTTTGCAGCAAAAGTCCTGGTATGATTAACTCCCAATCCAACTTTAAAAACCCACTCCCTAATTCATAAAAAAAGGCAGGCCAGGACCCACCTTGTTTAAACCTGAGATATTAGCGATAATTAGGCTTCATCGAGGGCGGCAATACCGGGTAAAACCTTACCTTCGAGTAATTCCAAACTAGCGCCACCACCGGTGGAAATATGGCTCATTTTTTCCGCCACTCCCACTTTTTCCACCGCCGCTACCGAGTCACCACCACCGATAATGGTAGTTGTACCCGTAGCGGTTAAATCGGCTAAAGTGTGAGCGATCGCATCTGTACCCGCCGCAAATTTATCGAACTCGAACACCCCCATCGGGCCATTCCAGAGGACAGATTTACAGTTAGATAAAGCTTCTTGGAAAACTTTAACTGATTCAGGTCCGATATCCAATCCCATCCAACCATCGGGAATATTTTCGACCTTGACGATTTGGGACTCGGCATCTTTATCGAATTTATCCGCTAACACCACATCGGTAGGAAGGAGGAATTCCACTCCTTTTTCTTTAGCTTTCGCTTCCAGGGATTTGGCTAATTCCAGTTTGTCCTCTTCCACCAAAGACTTACCAACACTTAAACCGCGGGCCTTGTAGAAAGTAAAGATCATACCGCCACCGATGAGCAGTTTATCGCACTTTTCCAATAAAGTTTCGATCACGCCAATTTTACTAGAAACCTTAGAACCGCCGATAATCGCCGCTAGGGGACGTTGGGGAGTTTCAATAGCTGCTTGTAGGTAGTTTAACTCTTTTTCAATCAAATAACCCGCCACCGAGGGGCTGAGATAGTGGGTAACGCCTTCCGTGGAAGCGTGGGCGCGGTGGGCGGTACCAAAAGCATCATTAACGTATAAATCGGCATTAGCGGCTAATTTTTTGGCAAAATCGGGATCATTTGCCTCCTCTTCACCGTGGAAACGCAGATTTTCTAAAAGGGCCACTTGACCGTTAGACATTTGGCTAATCGCTGCCGTGACTCCCTCACCAATGCAATCGGGACACATGATTACTTCTTGGCCCAATAATTCCGAGAGACGTTTAGCCACAGGAGTCAGACGCAAATTTTCCTTAACTTGACCGTCGGGACGACCCATGTGGCTGCATAAAATAACCTTAGCCCCTTTTTTGATTAAATCCTCAATGGTTGGTAGTGCCGCCCGAATGCGGGTATCATCGCTGATTGCCCCGGTGGCTTTGTCCATGGGAACGTTAAAATCGACCCGGACTAAGACCCGTTTGCCCGCTAAATCAGCTTCTGTTAAATTCGCTACTGTTTTTTTTGGCACAGCCCATAACCTCCTAGATTGCTTACCGTACAATAAAGATTAAATCAGGGTATCGCTACTTGCGGCAATTACTTTGACAAAGATTATTTCAGATTTGGGGATCAGTTTTGCAGTTCTAAGACTGATTTGCCCAGAAAAATTTGATTGGAGAGACTTGCTAATTATGTTTGAGACGATTTTATTTCCCATCGACCACAGCCGCGAAAGTCGTGACGCGACCAGTAGTGTGATCGAATTAGTCAAAATCTTTGACAGTCGTTTGATCCTGTTGTCGGTGGTGGAAACGACACCCGCCGGAGAAATTGCCCCCGACGATAAGATGAGTTCGATCGAAGCGGTGGATAGATTGTTACAATCGGTGCGGGCGATTTTTGCCCAAGCTGACATCACTGCGGAAATGATTGAACGGGAGGGAATACCCTCTTTTGTCATCTGTGATGTGGCCGATGAAGTTAATGCCGACCTGATCGTTATGGGTTGTCGCGGTTTAGGATTAACCAGCGAAGGTGTGTCCGAAAGCGTCACCACCAAAGTTATTAACCTTGCCCCCTGTCCAGTGTTGATTATCCCTTAATCAGTGAGCAGTTATCAGTGAGCAGTTATCAGTGAGCAGTTATCAGTGAGCAGTTATCATACTAAATCCAGTTATTAAAGACTGATTATCTATTCCTCCTTTTGCCTCTTGCCCCCCCGACGTCGGGGGGGTTGCCTCTTGCCTATCCTGATATGTCGCCTATACTCAACGGATTTAGTATCAGATGTGAGTTTTCAGTTCACTGATTACTGTTTACTGTACGGCTACGCCGTGCCTTTGGCAACACTGAAACAAGGCTCCCCATCTCCCCCGTCTCCTGAGAGAAATGTAACGAATTGTGAGAGTTTCAGCCGTCAACCCTTGAAAACTCGATCGATGGGGTTGCTTGAAGTAATTCTTAGGCCTAAAGTGTAATCTTAAAGTTTTATGATCAATTTTCCTGTTGATCGGAAAAAGGAGAACTCAAACACAATGGCTGAAACTGGATACAAACAGGTGGTGACACCCTACAATGATGATCCGTTCATTGGTCATCTAGCTACCCCCATTTCCGCTTCTGGTTTTACCAAAGCTTTTATTGGTAACTTACCTGCCTATCGTCCCGGTCTAGCTCCGATTCTGCGCGGTCTAGAAGTGGGTATGGCCCACGGTTATTTCCTCGGTGGTCCCTGGGTTGTCCTGGGTCCCCTGAGAGACTCGGAATATGCCAATCTCGGCGGCTTAATCCCCGCTTTGGCCATGGTTCTCTTGGCTACGGGTTGTTTAGCTAGTTATGGTCTTGTCTCTTTCCAAGGTAAGGCCGCTAGTGGTGATCCGCTGAAATCCTCCGAGGGTTGGAGTCAATTCGCCGCCGGTTTCTTTATTGGTGGTATGGGTGGCGCTTTTGTGGCCTATTTCCTCCTAGAAAATCTTGGTGTCGTTGATGGCATCATGCGCGGGGTTTTTAATCAATAATTAACCCTTGTTCTACCTGATTATCATTTCCTTATTTTTTTACTAGGAGCATTTGACATGACTGGTGCCTACGCAGCTTCTTATCTGCCTTGGATTTTAATCCCGATCGTCTGTTGGTTAATGCCAGCCGTGGTTATGGGTTTGTTATTTATCTATATCGAGAGTGAATCCTAATTTAGTCTAGGATTCCTACAATTAAGGACTTGAAAATTAGCTATTTGATAGTTAGTTTTCAAGTCCTATTTTCTGAGGAAAAAGGAAAAGTATTGACCAGATGAAAATTGGTAAAACCCCACACCCTACACCCCACAACCCACACCCCACACCCTACCCGCACCGAAAAACTTTTTGCCGCAAACCCTACTTATAAAGCGGTTAGATAGCGGATTTTTTCCAACAATAGGGAGGGTTGAATCGGTTTGAGGAGATAGTCGTCAATGCCATGACGACCGAGAAAATTAACGCTGATTTCAGGGGTATCATTCAAGATTAGCACTTTACTGGCTTGAGTTTGGCTAGATTTTTTTAAAAGGTGACAGAGATGATATATATCGGGCATTTTTCGATCGACAATTATAATACTTGGCTGCACGATCTCAATTTTTTTGATAGCGGAGACACTATCGATTAACCAAATAACTTGATAATGTGCCACCATCAATAACTCACAAATAAGATTGGCAATTTCTTCGTCACTTTCAATTAAAACTACAGTGGGATGGTGGTGATTAAAATGGGGATTATTATCCGAGGGTTGGCGCTGGGATTTGGGGGGCTTTTGTTGAGGTAAACGGACGGTAAAAATGGAACCTTTATCTAAGCAAGATTCTACCTCGATCGTGCCGCGATGCAGTTCCACTAATTGTTTAGTTAAGGCCAATCCTAATCCCATACCACCATAACGACGTTTACGAGAGCCATCCAACTGGGTAAATTTTTCAAACAGAAGCGGTATTTTTTGAGCAGGAATGCCGATGCCCGTGTCTTCTACCTGAAAAATGACCTGACTGCCTTCTTTCCACAGTCTCAGCGTGATAGCACCCTGTTCGGGGGTAAATTTCAGGGCATTTTTTAACAAGTACAAAAGTATCTGCTGAACTCGATCATAATCGGCATAAAAATAATGCTCTTTTTCGGTAATTTTCATCTCTAAAATTAGATTAATTTCTTTAATTTCTGCCTCTGTTTTGATAATTTCTAAAACATGATTACAGAGATATTTTAGCGAAAATTGTTTAATATCTAAAACAGCTTTTCCTGCCGAAACTTGCGAGAAATTAAGCAAGTCATTGATTAATTCTAATAGTTTATTGCCGTTATCCTGAATAACTTTTAGATATTGTTTTTGTTTGTCGGGAGGTAAAAAATTACTAGCTGCCGAGCATTTTTGCAGGGTACTGGACAAACCGATAATACAAGTTAGGGGAGTTAATAACTCATGACTCATATTATTTAAAAATTCACTTTTGCAGAGGTTAGCGGCTTCTGCGGCCATTAAAGTATCTTGTAATTCTTGGGTTCTTTCTATTACCCGGCGTTCAAAAATATCTTTTTGTTCCTGTACTTGAGAATATAATTGCGCTTGATAGATAGCGATGGCGAGATGTTCACCAATCTGACCTAAAAATTTCTTTTCTTGCGGCAACCATTGGCGTTTTTCTTGACATTGATGGGCAATTAATAAACCCCACAATTCTTCTTGTACCACAATCGGGGCGATTAATTTTGATTGCACTTGGTGTTGTCGCAAAAATTCGGACAAACAGAAGGAAGAAGAATAGTTAACATCCACATCATCCACAGCCAGAATTAATCCTTGACGGTACTTTTCTTTGTATTGGGGAATATAGGAAAAACAATCGTCTTCGGGGGTTAAATTTAACACCGAATTTATCTGGTCAGAAATGCGCGACTCGGAAGTTATTTTTCCCTTTACCTCACCGGTACTGGGGAAAAATTGATAAATTAACAATCGGTCCACTTGCAGAAACTCCCGCGCTTCCCTGACTACGGTTTCCAGAATCACCGGTAACTCCAGACTCTGACGCATTTGCGTGATGACTTGGTTTAATAATCTTTCCTGTTGGATTTGTTGGGATAGGGCAGCTTCTACCGGTTGACAAACGGAGAAGATGCGGGAACAATCTCTATCAGCAGACGGAGAAGAAATTATCGAGAGAATTTTGACTAAAATTTTATTTTGAAAACTGCTGACATTAATGGATAGAGGCAGATTTAAAATTTGATAACCCTGCTGAATTTTTGGGTTGTGGAGAGACTTGACAGCCAGTCCTTGCAGAAAATTTTTAATCGTGTTCGCTTCAAAACTAATGCGGACTTCGTACTGAAAATTATTCCCTTGGGGACTGGCTAACAATAAAGCTTGTAGGTCAGTGGAAAGCAAGAGTTGATAGATTTCTCCTGTCTGTGGGGGAAGATCTCTTTCACTTAGACTAATCCTCGGTGCTGTCACCTGTATTGCCAACTGTCCCCACCAAGAACGAATTTGTTCGAGGTGAGTAGATGACAACACTTGACAGCAAACATAAGCGGGAGAAGCGTTCATTTATCATTTATCAGTTATCAGTTATCAGTTATCAGTTATCAGTCATCAGTTATCAGTCATCAGTTATCAGTTATCAGTTATCAGTCATCAGTAAGGTGATGGGGGGACTGGGGACTGGGGTTTGGTCAAGTTTTCTTATTCCCTATCCCCTACTATTCCCCAATCCCTATTCTTAACAGTGTTTCTCATAAGTGGGAAATGTAACCTAATTTGATATCAACTCCTGACGACCGACCACTGGCTCCCCAAAACGAAAACTTCGCACCTCACCATTAAGATAACTGCTATAAATTGCCGCAGACAGATATAATCATCTCTATCTACCTAAGAATGATCCCTCGATCGAGACCCTGATTCTCAAAACCTAATCATTATTTAACCTGACTCTCAAAACTTATGCATCGTATTGCTCCCCAAGCGGGTGGTTGGACAGCAGATACCGAAGGGGTGATTATTATTGACCAAAATCCGGCCCCGATTGTTCTCCTCACCATGGCTGATACCGATATTCAAACTCTAGCGGCAGCTATCGACCATCTACCCGATAATTTTCCCGCAATTCGCGCCCTCAATTTATCGCAGTTACAGCAGCAATACAGTATCGATAACTATGGGGACAAGGTACTATCCCAAGCAAGAGTGATTATTCTTCGCTTATTGGGGGGACGTGGGAGTTGGTCCTACGGATTGGAAGTAGTTAAGGAAATTGTCGAGGACACCGGTGCGACTTTATTTGTCCTCCCGGGAGAGGATAAACCGGATTTAGAGTTGATGAGTCATTCCACTGCTTCCCTGACTACTGTTAATCAGTTATGGTGCTATTTCACGGAAGCAGGGATAGATAACTGGATTAATGCTGCTAAATTTATCGCGCATACCTGTCTCCATCTCGACTATTCTCCCTCTCCTCCTAGGGTTGTCCCTAGGTGGGGAATCTATTCCCAGATAACCCTATCCCAACCCCAAGCACGGACTTGGATACTTTTCTATCGTTCCCATTATCTCGCGGGTAATACCAAAGCTATCGATGCTTTAATCAGCGCTTTCACCCAAAGAAATATGGAAACTGTCCCCATCTTTCTCTCCTCTCTCCGGGAAATTGAAGTGCAAGAGGAACTATTAACCCTCTTTTCCCACCATCCCCCAGACCTAATTCTCGACACCACTAGCTTCTCTATCCAACGACCGGAAGACAAACAAAATCATCACTTCTGGCAGTCCCTCAATAAACCCATCTTCCAAGTTATCCTCAGCAGCAGCAGTTTAGAAGCTTATCAACAGGGTTATCAAGGTCTTTCCCCCCGGGATGTG
>NZ_JASJFB010000696.1:0-5068 GCF_030065455.1 Microcystis sp. M53602_WE12
GCGACTCTTGTGTTGGTGTGGGGTAAAATCGAAACGAATAGGCTTTTTCCATGTCTCACATTTTAGCATATATTTCGTAAACGATGCTCATATTTAACAGTAAAGCCGTCGTAGAACGACGGGGTTTCAGACCCAAAATTTTCGATGAATTGACTAATTTAGGGCTTTTAAGCGGTAAAAATGGCCCACAGGACCGGTTCCTTGACCGATAGGGAGGGAATGATCGAGGGCGTTAGTAACGTAATCCTTGGCTTTTTTCACCGCTATTTTCAGGTCATCCCCCAAAGCGAGGTTAGCAGCGATCGCTGCCGATAGGGTACAACCAGTCCCGTGAGTGTTATTGGTTTCGACGCTTCTGGTCTTAAAAGTTTCCCATTCCTCCCCATCAAAGTAGATATCAACCCCACGCAGCCGGCCTTTCATGCCGCCACCTTTCACTAATACTGGTGTGGCCGACTTCTGGAAAATAATTTCGGCGGCCGCTTTCATCGCCTCAAAATTATTGATCTCGATGCCACTTAAAAGCTGCGCCTCGTAACGATTAGGGGTAATAATCGAAGCCAGAGGAATTAAACTATCAAAAAGACTATCTACAGCCCGATCATCAATTAATTTGGCTCCTACCCGCGAAACCATAACCGGATCGACCACTAAACTGGTTAAACGCCAGCGCTCGATCGCCTCGGCCACTGCTTCGATAATCTCGCTGCTAAACAGCATTCCCGTCTTAACCGCTGACACAGACAGATCCCTGACCACGGCATCGATTTGGGCTGTCACCATTTCTGGACTTAGGGACTCGATGCGCTCGACCCCTAGGGTATTTTGGGCGGTAACGCAGGTAAGGGCGCTGGTGCCGTGAACTCGGTGGAAGGCGAAGGTTTTCAAATCAGCTTGAATTCCCGCGCCGCCACCACTATCGGAACCGGCGATGGTGAGGGCAATGGCAGTCATAGGAGGTTAGCGATCAAAAGGACGACGACGTTGCAAGAATTCGGGGATATCTAATCCCGCCGGTTTTGGTGGTTCGGGAGTCGGGGCCGGACTGGGTGCGGGGGCATTGATCACCACCTTGCTACCGGTGGGACGAGAGGGGGAATCGCCGGAAAAACCGGTGGCAATGACGGTAATTCTGACTTCTCCCTGCATTTTCTCGTCAATTACTGCCCCGAAGATGATATTAGCGTTGGGATCAACCACTTCATAGATAATTTCGGCGGCGGCATTGACTTCGTGTAGGGTTAGATCTTGACCGCCGGTGATGTTAAAGACTACGCCTTTCGCACCTTCGATCGAGGATTCCAGTAACGGCGAGGAAATAGCAGCGATCGCTCCTTCCTTAGCCCGAGATTTTCCGGAACCGATGCCGATGCCCATTAGGGCCGAACCCGCATCGGCCATCACTGCCCGCACATCGGCGAAATCCACATTCACCAGACCGGGGATAGTGATAATATCCGAGATCCCCTGTACCCCTTGGCGCAGCACATCATCAGCGACCCGAAAAGCCTCCTGTAGGGGAGTGTCGGCGGGTATCACCTGTAATAACTGGTTATTGGGGATAATAATCAGGGTATCGACCCGACTTTGTAAACCCCCCACCCCCTCATCGGCCTGATTAGTGCGACGACGACCCTCGAAGGTAAAGGGACGAGTCACAACTCCCACGGTCAAACAGCCGATTTCTTTGGCAATTTCGGCCACAATTGGAGCGGCCCCCGTTCCCGTGCCGCCGCCCATGCCGGCGGTAATAAAGACTAGATCGGTTCCTTCCAATGCTTGGGCTATTTCATCCCGAGATTCTTCCGCCGCTTTCTGTCCGATCGCCGGATTGCCCCCCGCCCCTAGGCCGCGGGTTAATTTTGTCCCGATTTGTAACCTCTGGGGGGCGGAGGAGTGGGCCAGGGCTTGGGCGTCGGTGTTAATTGCCCAAAATTCGATTCCAGTCACGCCACTGGCGATCATGCGGTTAACGGCGTTACAGCCCCCACCGCCGACCCCGATCACCTTGATCTTGGCGACATTACTTGGCACGATGCGATTACTACGACTTTCTTCTCGGGGTGTCATCTGTGATTCATGGGGGCGAGTAAATAATACTCCAGCATTATTCTGAGAGTAATGATTATCTTCGCTCATGGCTGAACTGGCATAATCGTTACTGTTCAGATTGGGATAGGTGGGAACGATTTCATTAATCGATGTCATTGGAATTGGAACACTCTTAGTACAAGATTCTGTTATTGGTTTGATGAATCAGAGATGCAATGTTAACACTATCACTAATATTATGTCGGTTCCAGTATCTACATTATCAGTTTCTGGTTCAGAAAATCATAATTTGGGGTTTTTGGCAATACATAAAGGGAATAATTGCGGTTATTTGCTGATCAATTCCAGTTAATCCCTACCAGTTGCCGTTACTTTGGCAACCATAGGGGCTGGCTGCGGTTTTAATTGTACAGTGGGAGCATCGGGATTGCTCAGATCAATGTAGATAATTCGCGCTAGAGGTATCTTGGATGACAATGACCGCGATTGTACGAGAGCGGTTAATTTTTCGGGCAATCTATCTTTATAAAAACCTAAATAGACCTGTCCCAGTTCGGTTTTTAGTACAAGATTACTAGGATTGCGCCAATCGATGGCGGTAACTTTAATTGATAAGTTATCAATTAAGGGATAAATTTTTTGCCACTGTTGTTGATATTGTCGGTCGTAACCAAGCACTTCTAGGCTAGGTAATTGGTTTTTGGGCAGAGTTCGACCATAATAGCTTTGAGGAATTATCGTTCCGGTGGCATCTAAAAAGCCTTGCTGTTGATGGGAACGCCAACGGGCAACAGGTTTTCTTTCTTGAATAGAAACAATCACTTTCGGGGGTAATAATTGCCGCTCGATCTTAACGTCGGCAATAGCGGGAATAGCCGCTAATTTTTCTCGTAATTGATGGGTGGGTAATTCCCAGAGAGACAGAGGATAGCTTAATTTTAGCCAAGCACGAATCGACTCGGGCGACATTAATTCCGTGCCTGCGATTTCCACCTGTCCGGCCTTGGTAATTGTCCAATAGGGTGAAGTCATCCCCCAAGCTAATCCCGTCGCTAAACCACTAACCACCAGAAAGCGACCCAAGGCTTGCCACACCTTCGATCGCCTTTGGTGGCGCAGGTTTTGTCGTTTTTGTTCTAGGGAGAGGGAAGAAAGGATTTGATCACTCATAGGGAAAATCTAGGACAGTTTTGCTGTTATCTTAGGTCGCGAGGTGGGCTGCTGGCAACTCGATCGCTACTCAAATAACCAGTTTGACAAAGAAAGAGATAATAAATGTTATAACAGTAGTAGTCTACAGGCGTTCTTTTGTCTGTCTCCAGTAAACCTAAACGCTCCTTTTTGCCAAGATATTTCGACGGTCAGCCAGAAAGAGCGTTCTGGCAAGAACAGCCTAATTTATCCGAAAATTACCTATGGTTATCAACAAACGCGGACTTGTTCTCGGTGCTACAGCAGTGGTCCTGTCTACCGTCGCCGTCACGGGGGCGGGATTCCGTCTCTCCCAAAGTCAAGCTTTTTTTCAGGAAAGTCCCAAGGAAACCGTTGATGAGGTTTGGCAGATCATCAACCGCACTTATTTAGATGGCACTTTTAATCAATCGGACTGGAACGCCATCCGCAATCAGTATTTAAATCGTTCCTACAAAAATCAAGAGGAAGCATACACCGCTATCCGCGAGATGTTGAAAACTCTCAATGATCCCTATACCCGTTTTATGGATCCCAAAGAGTTTAACAATATGAAGATCGATACATCGGGAGAATTGACCGGGGTAGGGATTCAACTGACCAAAGATGAGAAAACTAAGCAGTTAGTCGTGGTTTCACCCATTGAAGATACTCCCGCTTCTAAAGCTGGTGTGCTGCCCAAAGATGTGATTATCGCTATCGATGGTAAATCTACCGAAGGCATGGAACTGGAGCAAGCGGTGAGCATGATCCGCGGCAAAGTGGGGACAAGCGTTAAGATCACGATTCAACGGGGTGAGGAGAAAAAAGAATTGACTCTTACCCGGGCCAAAATTGAAATTCACCCGGTGCGCGCCCACACGGAAAACACCCCGATCGGTAAAATCGGTTATATCCGTCTTAATCAATTTAGCGCCCAAGCTAGTGGCGATATGAGTCAAGCGATTCGCGAATTGGAAGCCGAAGAGGTGAAAGGTTATATTCTCGATCTGCGTTCTAACCCCGGCGGTTTACTCTACGCCAGTATCGAAATCGCTCGGATGTGGATACCTGATGGTTTAATTGTCTCTACGGTTGATCGCAAAGGAGTGACGGAACGTCAACGGGCTAACAATCAAGCTTTGACTAATAAACCGCTGGTTGTCCTCGTCGATGGTGGTTCCGCCAGTGCCAGTGAAATTCTCTCCGGAGCTTTACAGGATCATGATCGGGCGGTTATTGTCGGTACGAAAACCTTTGGTAAGGGATTAGTGCAATCGGTACGCAGTCTTAGTGACGGTTCGGGATTAGCGGTGACAATTGCCAAGTATCTCACCCCCGACGGACGGGACATCAATAAAGATGGTATTCATCCGGATGTGGAGTCGGAACTGAGCGAGGAAGAGCGCAAAAATCTTCAACAGGAACGGGATCGGGTGGGAACTTTCCAAGATCCTCAATTCAAGAAGGCTTTTGAAATCTTGGAAAAAGAAATCACTGAAGGCAAAAAAACGCCCACCAATACCGCTAAACAATAGGTTGACATTTGCCCGCTCGAATTAAACCCACCCGACGGGCGATCGCTTCTCCCCGCTCGGCAAAAGGACCCCAGTATTGACCATTGACTGGGGTTTTTCCGTTTTCTAGGGCTATAATCTGACAAATTCCCGTATTTTCCTGAACAATGTACCAGTTTTGTGCGCTATTATCCATAGATTTTTCTCCTTATCCCCAAACCCTAGGGTTGATTCATAGTAGGGTTGATTCATGAATCAACCCTACCCCAAACCCCAAACCCCAAACCCCAAACCCCAAACCCCAAACCCCAAACCCCAAACCCCAAACC
>NZ_JASJFB010000659.1:0-7402 GCF_030065455.1 Microcystis sp. M53602_WE12
ATCCTTATCTGGCAAGAGACTTAATTGATTAGTTCGCTCTAGAGCAAAAACAATTGACAAAAATCGCTAAATGCTTTTCTATATAAGGGTTCCATCCCTTATAACCCCCGTCCATTGCATAACAATTACCGAAGAGCCTTTAAAAGATCGACCACGGTTTACGGATGAGCAATGGCAGCAAATGACTAAAGGATTAAACCAACTTGGTTCAATAGCTAAGGCAAATGGGATGCAGTTGTGCTACCACCCCCATGTGGGGACGGGAGTACAAGACCTCAAAGATATCGATAAGTTAATGGCCAATACCACTCCAGAAAATGTCAAATTGCTTCTTGATACGGGTCATTTATACTATGCGGGAGTTGATCCTTTAGCTGTTACCAAGAAATATGCTAACCGGATCAAGCACGTTCACCTAAAAAATATTCGCCAATCTGTTTTAGATAAATCCGAAGAAGATGGTATTAGCTTTCTAGATTCGATCCAGAAGGGGGTGTTTACCGTTCCGGGAGACCCCAAAGGTGCCATTGATTTTCCTCCCATCTTACAAGAGCTTGCTAAAGCCCATTATCAAGGATGGCTAGTGGTCGAGGCAGAACAAGATCCTAACAAAACAAATCCCTTAGAAAACGCGGTAATCGCTCGCACATATCTGCGCAAACTGACGGGTTTATAAACCCCATCCACAGGGAAAACCGTAGTTTTGTTTTTGCGGCTAGGATGCCTGCCTAGCAATACTTTTAAAGCTTAGGGACTTGCCTGCGAAATTCCAGTTCTCTGGACAGGTTACGGTTTGACTTGGCCATTGCGGGGGAGATGATCAAAAGATGATCAAAGGGAGCATCCCATTTTCACCATTGCCTTTTACAGATGGAAAAATTTCTCCTGAAACTCTCTCATGCAGACGCTCCCCCCATCCAAAATCCACAATCCAAAATGGGATACTCTCTCATGGAATCTAGTGATCACGCAAAAATCAGAAGCGTATTTGAAGAAGTCTATCCCACCAATGTTAGGGAGAGAGATCTATCTGCTTACGCCGATATGTACACAAAAGATGCCCTTTGGATGGCACCTGGAGTCCCCGATCGATCGGGAATTGCTGAAATAGTTGAAGGGTTTGCCGAACAGATTGCACAGAACGACATCGATCCTATTTTCACTGCTGAAGAAATCAAGGTTATGGGCGATTTCGGTTATGTCATAGGAATTTCTCGAGCCACAATTCGCCCGAAAGATGGCAGCCCATCAAGGTCCGTTAAGTTTCGGGCATTATGGTTAATGAAAAAAGAGCAAGATGTTTGGAAAATTAGTCGCCAGATCTGGAATAATAAACCGGAATAATTTTGTAAACCTTTCATTTTTGGAGACAGCTAAAATGGATAAGGAAGAATATCGCCACATTATTGACAACTACTTCCGTGCCTTCGGAACTGGCGATTTCTCTGAGGTGCAGTTCTCTTCTCAGATACAGTTTCTTAGCCCGATCAGTGAGAGAACTATCAACGGGACGGAAGATGTGTCAAACTTTGTAAGCGGTGTTGCTACTCGCGTCTCAGAGGTAAATGTCCTGTCAATTACCATTGAATACCCGAGGGCAAGTGGGGTCTGGCAGATGAAAACAACAAAAGGCACTCTATACACCCTGCACAATTTCTTCCGTCTTGACGAAGAAGGACTTGTCTATATTTGGCCGATGTTCGATCCCAAAGCGGTCATCGATAATCCAGCGGGATTGATTCAATGGCTTACGGGCAACGGCTATTAATTCGTTTTTCAATTCACACTGACTTTTGAATCAAAAAAAATCATCATCGGGAATAGCAAAAATGAGCAAATCTTCCTCCTTGTCTCAGCCTGATATTTACCTAAGCTTTTTCATGTTTACTACCGATCTAAAGCCCGATAACTCGGAATATCGAAAAACGGTTGTTGAACATATCAAAAAACTGCAAGATTTTGGTTACACTGGTTTCGAGTTTCCCATTGCACCTCCGCCTCCAGGAACTACAAATTATGCTCAGGATGATCTTAAAAACTATACTGAACTAAGGTCATATCTAGACAGCGAAGGATTGACAGAGGTAAAAATTTCTACTAATGTGGGGGCTACCCCTAGCTTCGATCCCAGTTCTCCCGACCCTGACATAAGACAAGAAGCTCTAGATTATCTTAAGTCACGGGTTGATATCACCGCCGCTTTAAGGGGTAATATCATGATGGGTCCAATTGTTATCCCTTACGGTCTTTTTCCAGTTACAGAATCCACCAAACAGCCTATCTGGAGTGATCAACTTCAGGATTATTTAAAAGGTCGCTATGAGAACGCTCAACCGATTCTTAATCAGTTAGGTGAATATGCAAAGGGCAAGAATGTCAAATTAGCGATCGAACCGATCACCCACTGGGAAACATCTGGACCGAACAAATTATCGCAATTAATTGAGTTTTTGGAGGAGGTTCCTAGTAAACAAGTAGGAGTGGTAATCGATAGCGCCCATGAAACTCTCGATGGCGAAGGTCCTGAGATTTTTGAGCAACAAGTTAAGTATCTTGCTGAACAGGAAAGACTCCACTATATCCAGGTGTCTCCTCCAGATCGCGGTGCCATTCATACCAGTTGGCTACCTTGGCAATCTTTTTTAAAACCAATTCTCAAGGTTTATCATGGGCCAATGGCGGTTGAGATTTTCAATGCTATTCCTGCTTTTACTAACTCATTGCGCCTGACTCGACGCAAGTTTTGGATTCCGGGAGAAGATGCAGCCAATGAATATCCCAGTGCCTATGATATTGCTGATCTTGCTATTAAAGCGACACGCCAAGAAATTGTTGAAACAATCAACAGCTATCGTTAAACTTAAGAGGTAATATGGGCTTTAGTTTATCTGATAAAAAAGCTAAAATTATCTCAGTCTTTCTGGTATTTGTTTTAGCATTAGGAATTGCCATTTGTGGCTTGGAAAATGCGATTGCCGCTCCCTTAAAAGGAAACCCAGAAATCATGGGAATGTGGGAAACCTTACCCATGCCACCGCCAGAAAATCGAATGCAGTCTGTCCATACTATAGTCTTACCCAATGGTAAGGTTTTGATGGTCAATGGCAGTAGTTTTCGCAGTCTGGTAGTTAAAGAAAATGGAGAAGATCAATTTACGCAATTTACCGAGGGAGTGGATGTCAAAAACTACGACGTAGTCAATAATACAGGGCTGCTCGATCCCGAAACAGGTAAAGTTGAACGCATTCCCTCACCCCCAGCCATACAACACGGGACAACTAACGATCTCTTTTGTGTGGGTCATGTACAGTTAGCGAACGGAAACGTTTTATTTGTGGGGGGAACAGGACGTTATTATCCTGGCGGTGCATTTACGGGAACAAAACAACTCAATTTATATGATTGGAAAACCAGGAAATGGAAAGACTTAGGGGAAATGAAAGAAGGACGCTGGTATCCGAGTTTAATTTCCTTGAATGATGGTAAAGTAGTGATTCTTTCCGGTTTAAAATGGGGAGGTCTTAATCAAATCAATCCCAGTATCGAAATTTACGATCCCAAAACCGAAAACCTCTCTTATTTTGATCCTACAACTATCAAAAACAGTCCCTTTAATACTAAAGTAGAAAATGGAGATGTTTATGATAGTATAGACCTCTATCCCCGGGTTTTTCCTCTAGCCGATGGACGGCTGTTGCTCACAGGAGATGAAGCCGGTATTGCCGGAGTTTTAGTGCCACATTCCAGCAAAAAAAGCTATTTGATGAGCATTAAAGAAGACGCAACTGGAAAATTATCTATTAGTTTTGAAGTAGGGCCAGACCGGGCAGAAACCAGCAAGGCTTACGGGACCGCCCTACAAGTGCCTAACTCCGAAGATGTCTTGTTACTAGGAGGCATCATTGGTACTAATAGTATTGCCTTTGGCCGAGGAGGTAATACTTCGGGTTTTCCAGGCGCTAAAGTCGTCGCTAGTTTACAACATTGGGTTTCTCCAGCAAACAGTCGCGAAAAGAATGGTAAATGGGAAATATTCCCCGATTTCCTCAAGACCCCCAGAGCTAACTTACAAGCGGTGATTTTACCCACTAAAGAAATTTTAGTGGTTAATGGAGGTGAATATCCCGAATACCTACCCGTTTACGAACCTTTATTGATGACTCCCGATGCAACCGCAGCAGCCGGGTATAAAACCCAGAGCTTGGAGCGGGCGAAATTGCCCAGGTTATATCATAATGGCGCAGTTTTATTACCAGATGCCCGTGTCCTAGTATTAGGTGGCAATGCTAACCGCGCTGCCAGGGAAAAAGACGGCACGGTTCATGTAAACGTTATAGGGGATCAGACTAGCTTTTTTAAATTTGCCAAGCTGCATGATCAATCAGGAAAGCCTGAAGAATTTGACCTCAATACTTTTTATCAAGATCCTCAGCATTATTTCGTGGAAAATGATAAAGAACCTTTTGTTCCAGCCGAAATTTGGCAAGGAGAGATCTTCAGTCCTCCTTATTTATTTAAGTCTGGTCCTCGCCCAGAAATTGTCAAAGCTACTGAAGAGCTTAACTACGGCCAATCTGGTAGCATTTCTGTAAAGAACGCCACGGAAAAAGGCTCTCTAGTTCTAGTTAAACTCGGTTCAGTCACTCATTCTTTTGATTTTGGGCAAAGATTAGCTGATTTGGCGGTAGAAAAGGTCACTTTGGGGGATGAGTCTGCCATTGACTTTAAAGTGTCAATCAGTCCCAATCTTTACCCACCGGGCTACTACATGATGTTCTACCTTAATGATGTGGGTAAGCCATCTCACGCCAAAATGGTCAAGCTTGGGGCTTGAGGTGCTAAAAATCGGCAATCCAAGGCACAATAATCAAGGAAAGTTTTCGATTAAAAAAAATACTCTTTTTGATCAATTGGGAGAAATTCTGCTGATGAAATATCTATCTGATAGCTTAGAAGTAGTGGCAGAATTGCCCTTTGCTCCAGGTAACATAACCCTAACCCCAGATGGCCGGCTTATTCTTAGCCTGCACCAATTTTATAACCCTGAAATGCGGGTAGCGGAATTAACTAAAGACGGTTTAATCCCGTTTCCTAATCAGTCGGACGGGACAATTATTACCCTTGATACCGTCTTAGGTATCAAGTCAGATGCTAAGGGAACTGTGTGGATGTTAGATAATGCCAATCAAAGCCAGTCAACCCCTAAACTGGTTGCTTGGGATACCCAAAATAATCAATTAGCGCGGGTAATTTATTTGCCCCCACCAATCACTCTCAATAATTCTTTTGTTAATGATTTGGTCATAGATCTGACCCGTAATTTCGTCTATATTTCCGATCCGGCTCCAGAAAAATTAGCGGCTTTGATTAGGGTTGATTTGAAAACGGGCTTAGCTTCTCGTATTTTGCAAGGATACCCCGGTATTATACCAGAAGATATCGATCTGGTGATTGATGGAACACCGGTACAAATTAAACAATCTGATGGAAGTTTGATTCGTCCTCATTTGGGTGTCAATGGCATTGTTTTAGATGCAGCCAATGAATGGGTTTATTTAAGCCCAATGCACCATACCAGTATGTATCGTATTCGGAGTGAGGATCTGAGCAACCCCAATTTAAGTGAAGCTGAACTGGGCAGTAAAATTGAACGATATAGCGATAAGCCAATTTGTGACGGTATTACTATTGACCAAGACAACAATATTTATCTGGGAGACTTAGCAGCTAATGGCATCGGGGTGATTACACCAGATCGCCGCTACCAACTGCTAGTAAATGATGAAAGATTGTCTTGGACTGATTGTTTAACCTTGGGATCCGATGGTTATTTATATGTGGATTGTAATCAATTAAATCGTTCACCACCTCTCAACGCAGGGGAAGATTCTTCCCATCCACCTTATTATATTTTTCGTCTAAAACTTTCGCAATCGTGAGGTATAAATCGGTAAAAATATTTAGTTTCAACTTGTCAAAACTGTAACCTAAATAGAGGAGTTAATCGATGGCACTTACAGAAGCAGACTTAAACACCTTACCAGAAAATGGCATTGATCCTGAAGAGCTTGGTAAATACCAGATTTTACTGGAAGATTTACAAGGCAATATTCTTCGGGGACATGGACGAGACTATAGCACCCATCTGTTTTTACAATTCAAACCAGATCTGACTAATCCAGTCAGAACGTGGATTCAAACTTTTGCCCAACAATATCTAAAATCTGCTAAACAACAGTCAGATGAGGCTCATCTATACCGAACCAAACAAGTATCGGGTGGCTTGTTTGCCAATTTCTTTTTATCTCGTAAGGGTTATGAATACCTAAAAATCGAACCCTACCAAATTCCCTCAGATCAGCCATTTCGCATGGGGATGAAAAATGATGACATCAGAAGTTTTTTAGGAGATCCACCGGTTGACCAGTGGGAAAACGGCTTTCAAACTCAAATTGACGCTTTAATACTGGTGGCCGATGACAGTATCCTCGATTTATCGGAAGCCGTCAAGAAAATAGAGGCACAATTGTGCCAAATAGCTGAAATTGTTCATCGAGATAATGGCTTTATCTTAAGAAATCAAGCCGGACAAATCATCGAGCATTTTGGCTTTGTTGATGGTGTGAGTCAGCCTTTATTTTTGAAGCGAGATATTCACAACTCACTACGCGATGACCGGGATTTTAAACAATGGGATCCGCGGGCATCTCTAGATGTTGTTTTAGTCAGGGATCCTAATGGACGAACTGAAGATAGTTATGGTAGTTATTTGGTTTATCGAAAACTTGAACAAAATGTGAAAGCATTTCGCCAGGATCAGCACCAACTAGCTCAAACTCTAAACATCAACGATGACTTAGCAGGAGCCCTGATTGTGGGCCGTTTCCAGGACGGAACTCCAGTTACTCTCTCGGATATGCCAACTTCTCCAGTTACACCCACTAACAACTTCAATTACGATCAGGATCAAACGGCGACAAAGTGCCCATTTCACGCCCACATTCGCAAAACAAACCCTCGGGGAGATACGGGGATAGTGGAGTCTTCTCCCGGTTTTAACGAAGCCTTAAAGATCGAAAAAAACCACCGAATTACCCGCCGGGCAGTTAGTTATGGAGAAAATGATGCCACAAAAGAACCCGAAAAGGACTCAGGATTACTGTTCATTTGCTTTCAATCTAGTATTGAAAATCAATTTAATTTTATGCAAGCAAGATGGGCTAATCCGAAAAACTTTGTCCAAGTCAATGTTGGTCCCGATCCATTGGTGAGAAGTTAAGCTTGTGTGTAATTTGTCAAGGGGTTATTGAAAAAAAATTGGGGACTACTTCGTTGCCGGTCAGGAAAAGGTGCTACAATCAGCTTGACTGTTGATTTTCGCTTTGTTTTGACAACTCCTAAA
>NZ_JASJFB010000336.1:0-8132 GCF_030065455.1 Microcystis sp. M53602_WE12
GTGTTAAAAATTGTCAGTTTCCCCCTAACCCTAGGGTTGATGCATAGTAGGGTTGATCCATAGTAGGGTTGATTAATAGTAGGGTTGATTCATAGTAGGGTTGATTCATGGTAGGGTTGATTCATGAATCCACCCTACCCCCCTTAAGGAGATTCAATTAAGTTTTTTCTAGAGATTATTATGGTTGTCACCAAAGAAAAATTATATACCTTTGCGGAATATTTAAATTATCGAGACTGCACAGATAATAAGTACGAATTATTTAACGGAGAATTAATTTCCATGCCTCCCGCTAGTGGCTTTCATGCTTTGATACTTAGATATATATTTAAGGTGTTAGAAAGGGAAATAGAGAGGCTACAATTGGACTGGCAAGTTATGCCCGCTACGGTGGGAATTCGCACCGATAAAGCTAAATCGAGAATTCCAGATTTAATGATTTTAACTGCTGAACAATGTCAAGAGATTAGAAATATGACCATAGCAGTGATTGAATTTACTCCCCTGTTAGTGGTAGAAATTGTTAGCCCCGGTAATGCCGATGATGACTACCGTTATAAACGTTCAGAATACGCAGTGAGAGGCATTCCTGAATACTGGATTATCGATCCTATGTCCCTAAAAATATCAGCTTTAACCCTGATTTCTGGATTTTATGAACTGGCAGAATTTGACAAAGAAGATAGGATAATATCGGTAACATTTCCCGATTTAAAATTAACTCCTCAAATGGTCTTTGAATACTAAAATCTTGGCTGGAGGTTATCATGATTGCTACCCAACAAAAAATATATACCTTTACAGAATATTTAAATTATCAGGACTCCACAGATAATAAATATGAATTATTTAACGGAGAATTAATTCCTATGCCTCCCGCTAGTGGCTTTCATGCCTTAATTCTTGCCTTTATTTATGATTATTTAATGGCAGAAATTAAAAGATTAAATCTAACTTGGAAAGTTATGCCCGCCACCGTAGGAATTCGCACCGATAAAGCTAAATCGAGAATTCCAGACTTAATGATTTTAACTGCTGAACAATGTCAAGAGATTAGAAATATGACCATAGCAGTGATTGAATTTCCTCCCCTGTTAGTGGTAGAAATTGTTAGCCCCGGTAATGCCGATGATGACTACCGTTATAAGCGTTCAGAATATGCGGTAAGAGGCATTCCTGAATACTGGATTATCGATCCTATTGCTCTAAAAATATCAGTTTTAACCCTGATTTCTGGATTTTATGAACTGGCAGAATTTCACAACGAAGATAGAATAATATCGGTGACATTTCCCGATTTACAATTAACTCCTCAAATGGTTTTTGCCCAGTAGCATTATTAACGATTATGACTATCCCCTTAGAAATCCAACAACGCTGCCAACAATTAAAAACAGAACTACAAAGAGCCAGTTATGCTTATTATGTTCTTGATGATCCTTTTATACCCGATAGCGTTTATGATCAACTTTATCGGGAATTAGAAGACATAGAAAAGCGTTATCCCCAATTAATCACCCCCGATAGTCCCACCCAAAGAGTCGGGGATAAAATCTCTAGTCAATTCGTTTCTGTCCGTCATAATATTCCCCTGTATAGTCTCGAAAATGCCTTTAACCTCGAAGAATTAAATAAATGGGGCAACCGTTGGCAAAGATATGTAAATGAAACCCAAGACACGGAATATGTGTGTGAATTAAAAATTGATGGTTCCGCGTTAGCTTTAACCTACGAAAACGGCTTTTTAGTCAGAGGTGTTACTAGAGGGGATGGAGTCACTGGCGAAGATATTACCCCCAATGTGCGGACAATTCGCTCTATTCCTTTACGCTTAAATATAGATAATCCCCCAGCAATTGTGGAAGTGCGCGGCGAAGCCTTTTTCCCCCTCGATACCTTCGATAAAATCAATCAAGAAAGAGAAGAAAAAAGGGAATCTCTCTTTGCTAATCCCCGCAATGCGGCAGCAGGAACCCTACGACAACTAGATCCGAAAATAGTTGATAAAAGACGCTTACAATTTTTTGCCTATACCCTGCATTTAGACGATAACAATATCACTACTCAATGGCAATCCTTAGATAGATTAGAAACCATGGGATTTCTGGTTAATCCCCACCGTCAACTCTGTCCATCCCTGCAAGAAGTGGCGCAATACTATCAAGATTGGCAAGAAAAACGTCATCAATTAGCCTACATGACCGATGGTGTCGTAGTCAAAATCAACGATTTACAGCGACAAAATCGGTTAGGATTCACTCAAAAATTCCCTCGGTGGGCCATCGCTTTAAAATATCCCGCCGAAGAGGTCGCCACGGTAGTTAAAGATATTATCGTCAATGTGGGACGCACCGGCGCGGTTACACCCATGGCGGTGATGGAACCGGTACAGGTAGCAGGAACCACCGTACAAAGGGCTACTTTACATAATAGCGATCGAGTGGCCGAATTGGATATCCGAGTCGGTGACACGGTAATTATCCGCAAAGCGGGGGAAATTATCCCAGAAGTGGTGAGAATCCTGCCAGAATTGCGTCCTAACCACACCTCACCCTTCCAGATGCCCACTAATTGCCCTGAATGTCAATCTCCCCTAGTTCGTCCGGTGGGGGAAGCGGTGACGCGCTGTGTTAATAGTTCCTGTCCGGCGATTTTGCGGGGAAGTGTAGTACATTGGGCCAGTCGCGATGCTCTCGATATCCGGGGATTAGGGGAAAAAGTGGTAATTTTGCTGATTGAACAGGGATTAGTTACCGCCATTTCTGACCTCTACAGCCTCGAAAAAACGGAAATTGCCAAATTAGACCGAATGGGCGAGAAATCCGCCTTAAATTTGATTACAGCTATGGCTCAGAGCAAAAATCAAAGCTGGTCGAGGGTACTTTATGGGCTAGGAATTCGCTATGTGGGCAGCGTTAACGCCAAAATTCTCGCCGAAAGTTTTCGGACTGTGGAGGAGTTAGCTAACGCCAGCGTGACTGATTTAGCTTCTGTCTATGGTATCGGTGAAGAAATCGCTCAATCGGTCTATGATTGGTTTAAAATCGCCGCTAATCGGGATTTAGTCGCTAAATTACAGGCGGCTGGTTTACAATTTGCCGCAGCAGCAAAAACCACCACCACTAAAGCGACTTTAGCAGGGAAAACCTTTGTCATTACTGGCACTTTACCAACTCTCAAACGGGAGGAAGCGAAAGAATTAATCGAAAAAGCTGGGGGGAAAGTGACGGGTTCTGTCAGCAAAAAAACCGATTATTTAGTGCTAGGAGAAGCGGCGGGTTCTAAGCTAGAAAAAGCCCTAGAATTGGGCATTACTCAGCTAACCGAAGCACAATTACTCGAATTAATCGAATTCGGAAAAGTCTAGTAAAATCTGGATTATTTCCTCAACATAAAAGACAAGTTCATCCTTAAAAAATATCAACCAAACTGGGCGATAAACCTGATTTAATCTAGGAACAAACTCATCAGATAAACAGTCAATTTTTAAGGACGAGAAAAGTAACATTATATTAAGTAAATGTCTCTGGTTAAGGACTTTCTGCTATTCTGAGGAATAGGTATATAGTGCTAGTCCTCACGGATATTCAAACTCTCTCTAACTTTTTATAAAAAAACATAAATAACAGGGGGTTATACTAATGATAACTTCAGAGTTGGCTTCTTTAATTATCGGCATTGAAGAAAATGTGCGGCCAGAAAGCGAATATTATGGCAAGCTAGTCGAATGGCGAGAAAAATATCAAACGTGGCATTATGGAATTAGCTTATCGAACACGCATTTCTTTAGTTTAGGAACTCTAGAAAAACAAGAACTGCAACTCCTAAAACGCCACGATATTCGTGATTTTGACCTGAGAATTCTTCCTGATGTTAAATCACCCTTTGAAAGCGACGAAGTTATAGAACGACTTAAATATGCTTTGAGATGGTTACAGGACTTACCAGACAATTCACCTAATAAGACAATCACAGGTAAGGAATTGGCTTTTCGGATATTGACAGGCAGTCCAGATTATGAATATTCTGGAGATACAAAACCAATTCCCCCCGACCTAAGTTATGAGGATTATTTAAAGCAAAGTTGTCCAAAACTGAAGCATCGTAAGTATTCTCTTAAAAATCCCCAAGTTTGGGCTTATATGTTTTTGTTTGTTTTTGTTTTATTTGTTGCAATTTTAACTCCTCCTTTATTTGATTTGATAAAAAATTTGATTGGTTCAATAGCTTGGCTTAAAAGTATAGATAATCTAGTTGAAAATATATCAAAAATATTGTTTTTCTTGTTCATTTTTATCATATCTTTCTTGCTTTGGAGAGTTTTTGTAATTATATCAAATTTTAAATGGTCGGGCTTTCAGAAAAAAAGCTTTTGGGATTGGCTACAATTATTGATAGTACCTCTAATGTTAGCTCTAGGTGCTTTCTATCTGAATTCTGCAGCCGACTTTAGAGATTATCAGATTGCACAAGAGCGAAAACAGCAGGAGATTTTGACGGATTATTTTTCCAAAATGCAAGATTTAATTGTAGAGACAAAAAAAATCAAAGAAACACCCAGTTCTAAAGAATCAAATCCAGAGGAAAGGTTACTGCTAGAATTTAGACCGACTGCTCAAGCTTTAACTCTCTCTGTTTTAGAACAATTAGATGGCAAACGTAAAGGAAAAGTCATCACTTATTTAGCTGAATCACAGTTAATCAATAAAATAGATCCTCTGATTCAATTAGGTGGAGCGAATTTACAAAAATTGGAGTTAAAAGGTCGTCAGGTGTTTTCCTCGATCAACATCGTAGGAGCTAATATGACAGCAACAGAATTGAGCGATATACTTATTTCTGACTCGGACTTGTCCACAGTTAATCTCACTGAGGCTGTACTGCAAGACGTGACTTTTGAAAATTCTAATTTATCAGGAATTAACCTTGATGGAGCATCGCTTACAAATGTTTCTCTCGAGAAAAACAATAAATATCAAGATGCTTGTTATAGCAATAAAAATAGCTTATCAGACAGAGAAACTTTATCCAGACTAGGTTTTCAAAAAATAAAGCCTGGTTCTAATGATTGTAAGCTCAAAGGTGGTAGTATAGATAAAAAACTGAAACAGAAGAAGTAAGTATTTAAACAACCTTAGATATTTGAGGATATTATTTACCATGAATAATAAGTATTGTTTGTTAATGACATTATTTTGTCTAGTATTCAATTGTTTGAATATAGCATCGGCTCAACCTAACTTTTCTTGGGGGGTTGTTTATGGTTCAGAAACGAACATTCAAGAGGCACAAACAGAAATTAATCAACTGCCTGGACGATTGCCACAATATCGAAACCTTGAGCGTTTATTATTTAAACGTAGCAACTTTTATGTAAGTGTCATCTTATTCCCAACCAAGCAAGATGCTAATAACGCTCTACCAATAATAGAGAATGAATATAAAAGAGGCTCATTTGTCAGATCTCTTAACGAGTGGTGTCGTCCTAATTGGAGTAACTATAGAACGGCAATAAATGGCATAAGCTATTATGACTGCGGAAACTGAAAATAAGAAATCCTTGTCAGAAAAACTAGGGTGATCATTCCTCGATCGCCCTACATTTATTTTAATGTTTACTTGATAAATAAGCTCTAAGACTGGAGCAAATCTGCGGAAGTATTGTCAAGTTTAAATAAAAATATAGTCAAACATAGTCATTCACGGTAAAATAAGCTCATCAAACCGCCGGTCGCTGGTAGGAGGTTTTTGTTTTGGGGAGACTCCGAGACGATGCCCTGTCCGGTTATACTTCATCTTTATGAGAAACGCCGTCACTAAAAAAATCGCTAATTAATCGGGTAAATAAAAGCTGATAGCTAAAAAAACTGATAGCTGATAACCCGGGAGAAAATATAATTGTAGCTACCTACCCATTCCTGATTAATTGCTATGGCAGAAGAAACCACCACCCCCGCAACTCCGGCAGCAGAAGCAGCAAAACCGGCTCAACCTGCGGCTGCTAAAAAACCCAAGGAGCCTACCGTCGAGGAAAAACCCTTCGCTGAATTTATTGAGCAGCATTTTCAGCCCGCACTGGCGGCAGCCTTGCAAAAGCTCGGTATAAGTGATATAAAGCTGTCCTTTAAACAGGATAAAATTCCCGTGCAGGGCTTTTCTAGCTCTCCCTGTTGGCAGTTAACTGGCAATTGGCTCGAGGGAATGCGTCAATTTAGCATTTATTTTTTGGAAGAAAACATCAATGGTAAAAAAGCTTTTTCTCAAGCTGAGGGCGGTGCTCAACCTAGTACACTTGAATCATTTATGATCGATGAAAGGAAAGTTAGTCTTGATTTACTGTTGTTTTACACCCTGCAACGGCTTAACGGTCAAAAGTGGTTGACTAGAAACTAAAATTGCTGAAGATTAGCGATCGAGAAGGGGGGTAAAATGAGTATAGACGACCACCGCTTATCGATCGCTAATAGTAATTATGCGTGTATTTGTACTACTTTTTAACGCAGGCACAGAAAACGAAGGTATCCACACCATTCAAATGGGAGCTATCAATAAGGTGTTGATGTTTGAATCGGAAGATGATGCCACCCGTTATGCTCTGCTGTTAGAGGCCCAGGATTTTCCGACTCCCACGGTAGAGAAAATTGATTCCGAGGAAGTGGCAGAATTTTGTCGCGGCGCCGGCTATCAAGCGGAAATGATTGCAGCGGGTATGTTGGTAATTCCCCCCGAAAGCAATGCCGAGGAGTTGGATTGGCAAAAAGAGGAGTTTTCCGAGATTCCCGATGCGGAGTTGGATTGGCAAAAAGAGGAAGTCTCCCTCGCCGAGGAGGAGTTTTCTGAGATTCCCGATGCGGAGTTAGACAGCATCCGTCGTCGTCTAGAAGGACTTTTGTAATCCAGTGATTCAGTGAACAGTAATCAGTAGTTTGGAGTCAGAAGACAGGATAGTAAATCAATATTGTTCACTGATAACTGATAACTGATAACTGATAACTGATAACTGATAACTGACCACTGATAACTGATAACTGATAACTGATAACTGACCACTGATAACTGATAACTGAATATGACAACCGTGGGGGAATTGGGCGAAAATTTGGTGGCGGATTGGTTGCAATTACAGCAATGGCATATTCTCCAGCGTCGTTGGCGTAGTGCTGGCGGTGAAATCGATTTAATCGTCTTGTCTAAATCCCAAGCGACTCTCGCTTTCGTCGAGGTGAAAACCCGCAGTGCTGGCAATTGGGATTTAGGGGGCAAATTAGCGATCAATGACCGTAAACAAGGGAAAATTTACGGAGCTGCCCAGATATTTCTCGCCTTTTATCCCCAATGGTCTGATTTAAGCTGTCGCTTCGATGTGGCGTTAGTTAGTTGTCAAAAGAGTTCTCTATTAGCTTTACCTGAGTTTTCCCTTGATTATCCCTGTCAGCTACAGGCAGGTTATCAATTGCAATTACAGGAATATCTCGTGGCGGTTTTCTAAAAACACAATAGGCCCGCCTAGGGAGGCGGGCTTCATCTTGTACAAACGATATGGACTCCTAAAAGTTTAACGGACTCAATACAATAGAGGTTTACAGAACCCACAACAGTCTATCTGTCAACTATCAAGATTTCTCAGTTTACCGACTCAGGTGCTGATTACGGCTCACTCCATCTGTCCTATATCGAGCAACAGAGGCGAAACCATACTTTACTTTACAAACTTTGAGAATCTGCGTCCGATTTAGCTGTTGCGTTGAGCTAGAGCAGGTGGCACAGGCTCTAGGTCTTTTTGCCTGGAAGGAAGTTGAGTCGCTTCCTTTGTGCCTTATGTTTTTAAGATAACACGTTTGTCAGGACTCGATCGACCTTGTGATTAAAGTTTACACTTATTGATTTTTAGCAAAAATTGCCGTTACAAAACTATAGATAAGTGGCTGATAGATGTAGATAAGTAGGGTCTGCTGAAAAAGTTTTTCGTGGGGGTAGGGTGTGGGGTGTGGGGTGTAGGGTGTAGGGTTTTACCGATTTTGAGGTAGTCAGTTACCTAATTTTCAGGGAAAAAGTCCAGGGATTTTCCCTCCGATCACTCCAATGGTAGGCACTTTTTGAGGGAAAAAAAGTCTAAAAGCCTTATCCAACAA
>NZ_JASJFB010000800.1:0-8234 GCF_030065455.1 Microcystis sp. M53602_WE12
AATCAGATTGGCTAATTCCTGTAGTTGGCTGATGGCTTCCGCACCTTCGAGTTTCATTAACTCTCGATCATCGCGCATTTCTGTCCAGGTGATGCCGTAATCGGACACGAGAAACCGAATTAGATGGGTTTCACCCAATCCGACCATAAAGGATGCGCTGTTCATTTGACCGCCACAGGTGTAGCAAGATGCTAGATAACCTTGATTTTCTAGTGCGATCGCTAAGGCCTGTAAATCCATGACCAAGTCTTTGACCAGTTGGCGATGCTGTTCTGCAAGTCGTTTAAACACAATGTTCCTCCTGACAACACTGCTCAATTATAAAACCTTAATACTTTTTTAAGATTCTTTTTTGAGAGTATAAAGTATATGAACCAGGTTTGTTTACGGATGTTAAGTAACAAAATGTAAAGAACCCGATACCTAGAGTAGCGTGAATTCCTGATATCGCCAAGTATGTGTAAGTACAAAGCTACCAGTTTATCCGTCTTTCCACCCCCTCGATCCCAACTATTCCCATCATGCCTATTTTTAAAGTTTAAGATCCGGTTTCGACAAAAAAGTTCGCAAATCTATGTTGACAATCACATAAACCTATGCGTCCATTCCAGATACGGAGGGAGGGGAGCTTTTTTCAGTGTTGCCAAAGGCACGGCGTAGCCGTCCAGTAAACAGTAACTGGTAATTAGGGTTTGCTGAATAAATATAAAAACCTTGTTGGGTAAGACTTTTAGACTTTTTGGAAACCAAAAAGTACCAGATCCCGGAGTGATCGGGTGGAAAATTCTGGGACTTTTTACCTGAAAATTAGGTAATTGACCCCCTCAAAATCGGTAAAACCCTACACCCTACACCCTACACCCCACACCCTGCCCCCACCAAGAAACTTTTTGCCGCAGACCCTACTTAATAGTGACGTGGAGTATAAACCCATTGCTTGCTTTTACCCTGCTCAATCAGGCGAGTTTTACTCGATCCAATCAAAATTATGGTTCGCATATCCGCATCTTTAATAGTCATATCCTCTAGGAATTTCACCGTCACTGTTTCCCCTTTTCGCCCTAAATTACGCGCTAGTACCACAGGAGTTTGCGGCGAGCGCCATTGTAATAAAATCTCTTTTGCCTTCTCCAATTGCCAAGTGCGCTCTTGAGACACAGGATTATAAAATGCGATCGCTAAATCGGCTCGGGCCGCTAACTCAATGCGCTGAGAAATCACCTGCCAAGATTTGAGAATATCCGATAGGGAAATCGCACAAAAATCATGTCCTAAAAGTGCGCCAACCCTGGCGGCCGCCGCTTGCATCGCCGAAATCCCCGGACAGACCTGAATGGCGATCGCATCCCATGCTGGTTTTGCTTTTTTTTCTAATACCTCAAACACGGCCGCGGCCATGGCATAAATTCCGGGATCTCCGGAAGAAACTAAGACAACCGATCGCCCCTTAGCCGCTAAATCTAGGGCCATTTCCGCGCGATCGAGTTCCACCCGATTATCCGATTCATGGCGGACAATTTCTGGTTTTCGCAGGGATTCTACCAAATCCAAATAGGTTTTATAACCCACCCAATCCGTGGCTTTTTCCAATACTTCTCGAACTTCCGGCGACATCCAATTTAGCGCACCAGGTCCAGTTCCGACTATGGCTAATTTACCTTGACTTTCCTGGGCAAAATCCCCTGGGGACAAACTGGATTTTTCCTTAATTTGCTGGCTTTCCTCATACAGATAAACTAAACAGTCAGTGCTAGGTTTTGCCAAGTTTAAGTTATTTTTATCGATAATCTCAATGCTCAGTTTTGCTGCTGATGAAATCGGTAAATTACTATTTTTTAACCAGTCCGCTTCACCGATTAATTTTACTTTTTCACCCGCCAATAAATCGGACAGAAACTTCTTAGCATCATCGGGATTAACTAACTGATAACCCGGTGGTGGCGATAATAAAGTAGTTTTAAATCTAATATCACCAGTGGTGGTAATTGCGGGAGAAATTTGCCAAACCGAGGCAATTTGACGAGCGAGATCATTAACCCCTTGTAAACCCCCCAACAAAGGCACTACGGCACTGCCATCTTCTGCGATTGCTAATACAGGTGGTTCTTGCCATTTATTAGTTAATAAAGGTGCTAAAGTGCGAATCAAAATACCCGCCGCACAAATGCCAATAATTGGCGTTCCCGTCTGGAAAAATTCTCGCACCGTTTCGCCAAAATTAGTATAGGTAAAATCAGCCGACTGGGTACGCTTTATTAACCCATAAACCACTGCTTCCGGTAGGGCCATTTGCACTTGACGAGCAACGGGGATACTGGTTTCTCCTAAAATCAGAATAGCTGGAGGTTTCATTTGGCTTCCCCCGACTGCGCTGCAGTTAACTTTTGGATAAATTCTTGATGTTCTACCGAGTTAATTCCAGCCTTTAAGATGTCCAACACCCGTGACATATTGCCGTTGAGCATGGCTGAAATATCTAACCACAAACCCGGAAATACTAGAGAGCAAATCACCCCTTCTTGGTTGGGTAACAAAGAAATATAATCGCCATTTTCTAAACTAAACCAATCAATCTTTTGATCAAATACCTGCCAAATAAGGTATTCTTGAATGCCACTGCGACGATAAGCACGTTTTTTATCCCCTAAATCTATGGCGGCACTACTAGCGGCAATTTCTACCACTAATTCCGGCGCTCCTTCTAGGTATCCCTCTACAGTTAGGGTTGATTTTCCCCCGCTTTCTTGACTAATTAATAACACCCCATCCGGCTGTAGTTCGTTGTCGATATCCAAGCGGACTGTTGGCTCAATACCCATTTGTACTTGGGGGGTAGCAGCTTGATAAACTCCCACCCAAGTGATTAAACGTCCGTGGGGTTCAGCATGAAATTTAAACCTTAATGGGGATGCCATATATACAACTCCTTCGATCAGTTCGGCTTTTTTTAATCCTGGCATAGCTTGATAACGGCGCTCGAATTCGGGACGAATTAAGCGATCCCCATTTTCTAACGGGGGTAAATGTTGAGTGGTTACAGCCTGAGAATTTAAGGATTTAACCGGGGAAGAAGTCATGGTGGCAGTCTTTGGGAACAAAACAGCATTGATTTTATTATAGATTGTTTCATCGGACTTCTTGCGGGATTTAATTTTTAACTGAAATTTCGCCAGAAGTCCTGAGCTTTTAGCGATGGGATGAATGGCAACCAACATATAGACAATTCCCCAAAACTATAGCATTTATCTTAGTGGTGAGGTACAAAATTTTCCTTTTGGGAAGTCGGTGGTCGATACCAAATTAGGTTACACTTCATCTAGTTATGAGAAACGCTGTCATAACTGATATAGCGCGCCTAAATGAAAGGTAAACGTCCTCTGCTTGCCGTCAAGCGACACCCGACTTCTAGAGCCTACCCATTCACGAATCAATTAGGCACACTATAACTGATAACTGATAATCGATAACTGATAATGTTGGTTCCCCTTACCCGTCAATCGATCGAGCAAATTGTCCCGATTATCGCCACAGGTCCCCAGTACGCTCACTATTGGGGTAAATGGTCTGATTTTCTGCGCCGTTTATTCATTTCTATCATCGCTCTCACCGCAGCTTGGTTAATCGGTAATTTATTCGGCCCGGGTGGTTTAACAATTAAACTGATTTTCGACATTATCGCCGGTTTATATTGGCTCTGGGGTCCGGTTTATTGGGCCAGTGTTCGCAATAATACCTATCGTCGTCTTCCCTACGGGGGGTTTTGGCGCGGTCGCGTTTTCGATGCTTTTGTCACCGAGGAATTAATCGGGGAAGAAGAAAGGGTCAATAAACGCGGGGAATTAGAGATTATCGAAAATCGCCAACGCTGTATTAATCTAGAAATCGGTGATCAAACTGGCTTTTCGGCGATCGTTCGCGCTCCCCTCAAACGCATCCATAAATCGATCCGTCCCGGGATGGTGGCCGAAGCTTTGTTAATGTCTCGAGACCCCGATTTAGGGGATATCAATCAGCTTTCTGATGTCCATCTTCCCCAACTCGACCAGTGGATAGGGGAATATCCTGTGCTGCGACGGGATATTTTCCAGCAAGTTAGTCGCGAATTAGGAGGGGGAAAAGAACCCCGGCCAAAACCTTCTCGTTATTCTAATAATGTCATCCGAAGACGCAAAACCCGTTAATGGTTCGGCGATCTTTGAAAAGATACCAGTTTCCCGGTCATCAATTAATCATAATTTACAGATTTTGGCTAATTTAATCCTTATTTTTGCTGTTTTTGAACCATCAAAAATTAATTATGCAAGAGGTTCAATATAATGTTAATTGAGCTTAGAAGGAGATAAA
Organism: Microcystis sp. M53602_WE12; assembly: GCF_030065455.1. Taxonomy (NCBI): domain Bacteria; kingdom Bacillati; phylum Cyanobacteriota; class Cyanophyceae; order Chroococcales; family Microcystaceae; genus Microcystis; species Microcystis sp. M53602_WE12. Next base: position 4,345 of record NZ_JASJFB010000800.1, read on the forward strand.
TCGATGACGGCATCCTATGAGCAAGACTTTGGACTTTGGGCCGAACAAATGGCCGATTTATTAGCTTCCGGTCGGTTTTCCGAGTTAGATATTGAGAATTTAGTCGAAGAGGTGCGGGATTTGTCGAAACGGGAGCGCGATCGCTTACTTGCTAGTCTCAGATTAATTTTGCATCATTTATTAAAGTGGGACTATCAACCTCAACGGCGATCCAGGGGTTGGTTGGGAACTATTCAGCGAGAAAGAGCTAATATTAGGCTTTATTTGGACGATAGCCCCAGTTTAAAGCGATATTTAACCGATGAAAGCCTATTTAAACTCTATGCTGTTGCTTGTGCCGATGCCTTTAGAGAGACGGGATTAGAGTTTCCCCCCGTTTGTCCCTACGGTATTGAGGATATTTTAAATCGTTCTCTTCATTTGTCGGAACGATAGGCGAAAAACGATTAAAGTTGGTAAGCTTAGATAGTATCCACAGAATCTTAAGTTTATCGCCATGATTGACTGGTTAATTGTCTGGGGGGTTACTCCAGCCGCAGGTTCGCTTGTTCTTTCAGTAATGCAAGAGTTGGCAAAAGAGGGTGCAAAAGATTACGTAAAGGAATTTTTTAAAAACAGTCTAGGTAAAGTGTTACACTTACCTGAAAAAGATGTTCAAAAAGAAGCTTATGGCAAAGCAATGAAGGAGTTTTTAGAACTCTTTCAGCAACAGTTAGAAATGGCCGATCTGGAAGATGATCAAATTAAAAACTTTGAAAAACCTCTCAAGACTTTTATTAAAGATGACCAAGTTAAACCTATTTTAGGGGATGCTTTTGATATTGATTGTCAAATCCTTGATACTTTTAGGTTAGCTCAATCTTGGCAAAGACTCAATTTACCCCCGTTACCTGCTGAATTTAACTGGGAAAAACTAGGTAAATTTTATTTGAGAAAAACTCAGGAAATTATTCAAAATTCTGAAAAGCTAAGAGCCGTTTTTTTAGTTAAGTTACAGAATAAAGATAGCCAAAATATTCAAGAAATAGCAGGAGTTAAAACAGATTATAATTTAGATAACTATGCGGAAGGATTAAAAAAGGAATATGGCCATCTTAAATTAGAATGTTTAGACACAACGACTTATGAGCAAATCAAACTCTGGCGAATGTTTGTGCCGCAAAATGTGAGACGATACAAACGGGTTATTCCTCAACTTTATGAATTACCTAAAGAAGTGCTGCAGGAACTTGTAGATAGGGGAGAAATTACTCAAGCAGAACTAGAACGAAAACGGCAAGAATATGTCAATGAAAAATTAGATTCTGTTTTGAATATCGTCAATTCTTCTGAATACCCAAGAACCGTAATTTTAGGTAATCCGGGGGCGGGAAAATCGAGTTTATTGCAGTATTTAGCTTTAAATTGGGCTGAAAAAGAACTCAGTCAGCGTGTTTTGCTTCCCCTTCCTCTTTTGATAGAATTGCGTATTTATGCCAGAGATAAGGATGAAAAAAAGTGTAAGAATATTCTAGAATTTTTCCATCAAGGTAATCTGATTTGTCATCTCAATCAACTTGCTTTAGATGATAAGCTTAAAAAAGGTCAGGCTCTTGTGCTTTTTGATGGTTTAGATGAAGTTTTTAATCCTCAATTAAGACAAGAAATTGTCACGGATATCAAACGTTTTAGTATTCAATATCCTCAAGTGCCAATTATAGTAACTTCTCGCTGGTTAGGATATAAAGCAGAAGAATTAAATCATGCTGGTTTTGACCATTTTATGATCCAAGATTTAGATAAAGATCAGATTGAAGATTTTATCAAACGTTGGCATGATTTAGCTTTTGAAAATCGAGATGATAAAACCCAAAAACAAGAACGTTTACAAAAGGCAATTAAGGAGTCAAAAGCGATTCGAGAATTAGCAGGAAATCCTTTATTATTAACGATGATGGCTATTCTAAATCGAACTCAAGAATTACCAAGAGATCGCTCAAAACTTTATGAAAAAGCGTCAGAGGTGTTATTACATCAATGGGATTTTGAAACCAAGGAAGGATTAATTGATCCTGAACTGAAAAAATATCTTTACAATATTGATCTAAGAGATAAAAGGGACATTCTGCGTTTAGTCGCAAGTGCCATGCAAGCAGGAGAAAAAGGGTTAGCTGCTAATTTAATCTATAAGGAAGAATTAGAAAATGTTTTGACTCAATATCTTGAAAAAACAGGAATTAACAAACGAGTGGCTAGTGATCTGACTGATTTAATTATCAAACAACTGCGCTATCGTAATTTTATTCTTTGTTCTTTAGGTGGCAATGCTTTTGCTTTTGTTCATCGAACTTTTTTAGAATACTTTTGTGCTTGCGAGTTTTATGAAAGATTTAAAAAACGAGGATTACCAGACGGAATTACTCTTGAGGAATTGAAAACCAAAGTATTTGGAGAACATTGTTCAGATCCTGTTTGGAAAGAAGTTTTATGTTTATTGATGGGGATGCTAAGTGCAGAATTTCCCAAAGAAGTTGCTGAAGAATTAATTAATTATCTCATTGATATGGAGGAAAAAGACAAGGGATTTGCTCATCTTTTTTTGGCAGCAGATTGTTATGGAGAATTGCGAAACCAGTCTATTTATGTTGAACTAAGTCAGCGATTGTTAAATCAACTAGAAAGGCTTTATGATAAAGATATAAGTTATTATAAAAAATATGATACTGGAAACCGGTGGGGACAAAGGGAGAAAAACAGAGACAAAAGTATTTCTTGTGTTGTAAAAAATTGGCAAGGTGATCCCAACGGATGGAATATGCTTCAAAAAATAGCTCAATCTGCAGCAACCAGTTGGCGACAACAACCTATTATCGACGCATTGGTTCAAATTGCTCAACTATACCCAGTGGCATTATCTAAAATTCAAGAACTTGCTAATAGGGGTAAATCAAAAGCAATTGAAGCTTTAGTAACCCATTGGCGAGATAATCCGCAAACTTTACCCATTATTCAACAACAAGCTAATAAGGGTGAATGGAAAGCAATTGAAGCTTTAGTAACTTATTGGCGAGATAATCCTCAAACTTTACCCATTATTCAACAACTAGCTAATAAGGCTGAAGGGGAAATTATTGGACTTTTGACGGCATTAGCTAGAATAACAATTGACTCGGAAATAGGAGCAATTATCGAAACAATATTAGCTAGAACGGATGTAGATGCTAAAATCAAAGAAGGTTTTCAAGAATTTCTTTACTATAGTAATTTCAGAGATTGGAGAAATCCCGATTAAGATAGCTAATCTGCTAATTTTGTAGGGTGCGTGTTTGCGGCTACTAATTCTGATCAAAAACCAAAATTAACAATCCGCACCCCACGCAGCAAATTTATTATTAAATTGGTGCATTATGCTTTCGCACTTTACACCCTAAGAGTGGTAAGAAGTTAAAGGGTGATCGTTCTTGTCGGTGGGGTGGAGTGCGATCTCTGTCATCAAATAAGATATAATTGGGAAAGTCCAAATAATTAAAGCATTATGAGTTACCAAAACATTATTACCATTGAACCTGGAAAACGCAGCGGAAAACCCTGCATTCGAGGAATGCGTATAACTGTGTACGATATTCTAGAATATTTAGCAGCAGGAATGACAGAAGCAGAAATTCTTGAGGATTTTTCAGAATTAACTTCCGAGGATATCAAAGCTTGTTTGGCTTTTGCTGCTGATCGAGAGAAAAAATTATTTATCACCTCTTTATGAAACTGTTATTACTGGACTTCCCCGTTGACAAAAAGCCATAACCTGTGCTGTAGAAGGGATTAAGAGAATTTCCGCCGCCCCGTTACTGGGTACAAATCAGGGAAACTCCCAATAAATCTAACGCTTTTTGTTGCAGTTGGGTCGGTCGAGT
>NZ_JASJFB010000807.1:0-2808 GCF_030065455.1 Microcystis sp. M53602_WE12
AGCAGAGAATGTTCCTCAGTATTTGAAGCTACGTTGTGCTTATCTCAACGGCGATATTGCCTGAGTATTTTTACTCATTGCAAAACTGGGATGCTCCCGTGGCACAGGATGTAAATTATGTAATTGTTAAGGAGGGTTAAATTTATGGCCATAATTACAGGAACTAATGGCAACGACATACTGTTTGGTACCGCTGGCAACGACACCCTCGATGGTCTCTTGGGTGCCGACACGATGGATGGTGGTGATGGCAACGACACCTACTACGTGGACAATGTGGGCGACATCGTCAAGGAATTCTACGATGATTCCCTGGGTGGGACAGCTGATACAGTATTTGCCTCAGTCACTTATTCCCTAGCACCAGGGACATTTTATAACCAAGGATATGGGATTGAGAACTTGACCCTGACGGGGAGTGGCAATATCAACGCTACTGGCAATAGCAAAAACAACATCCTCAAGGGCAACAGCGGCAGCAATGTCCTCAATGGTGGTGTGGGTGCCGACACTATGGATGGTGGTGATGGCAACGACACCTACTTCGTGGACAATGTGGGCGATATCGTCAAGGAGGTCTTCGATGATTCCCTGGGTGGGACAGCTGATACGGTATCTGCCTCAGTCACTTATTCTCTAGCACCGGGGACAGCTGGGAACCAAGGATATGGGATTGAGAACTTGACCCTGACGGGGAGTAGCAATATCAACGCTACTGGCAATAGCAAAAACAACGTCCTCACGGGCAACGCCTCGGCCAACACGTTCTTCGGCACCGCTGGCAACGACACGATTAATGGTGGTGCTGGCGTCGATACGGCCAACTACAGCGCTCTGAGCAATGTCGTCACTTTGGGTGCCTTCGGGGTGTTGAACAAGGGAGCGCTGGGTACCGACACCTTGATTGCCGTGGAATCGATTGTGGGCAGCAGCCTGCTGGGCGACACGGTGGATCACAGCGGTGCCAGCGTGGCTCCCGCCACGGGAACGGTTACCAACCTCACCACCGGCGTGGTGAAGGTGAACGGCACGGCCGCGCCGCTGCCCTTGACCTTCACGGTGAGCCAGTTTGAAAACGTCATCGGCAGCAGCTTTGCCGACACGATCACGGGCAACAGCACCAACAATTCCCTCAATGGCGGAGCGGGGAATGACAGCCTCGATGGTGGTGCTGGCAATGATACCCTGATTGGTGGTGATGGCAACGACATCCTGATTGGTGGTGCTGGCAATGACACCCTGACTGGTGGTGCTGGTGCCGATAAGTTCCGCTTCAATTTCCTCTCCGAGAAAGTTGATACTATCCAAGACTTTTTATGGCCAGAAGGAGACAAAATTGAAGTTAGCCAATCGGGTTTTGGAGCCACTTCTCTGAGTCAGATCAGTTACAACGCATGGACTGGATCACTTTCATTTTTAGGGACCGAGTTTGCTATCTTGGCAAACCTTCCAGCTGGTTTTGCGGTTTCTCTTGACGTAGTTCTTATTTAGTAAACCTAGAAACGCTATATATCAAAATTGAGTCATGGATGGAGCCGAAACTTCCTCGCATGACTCAATTTCTTTTTCAACCATATTTTGGAATACCAGCTATTAGTTGTTAAGCAACTGAAGTAAGGTGGGTATTGCCCACCCTATTGTTGTATGGATGTAAGTTGGATTGCAAGCTCCAGTTTTTAACCAGGGAACCAATCTTCATCAAGAATTTTCTCAATTGTCCAAGGACAGTCAACTGGTAAAGTTAATCCACTTTTGCGGCTCGCTTTTCCCAGAGCTTTTTGATAACAATAACCAAACCGTTCTAAGGCATGATTGTAGATTACCTTAGAGCGAAACAGCAAGCTCAATTCCAATCTGAAATTATCTATCTCGTCTGTCCAGTGGGGTAGGTAGTAAGGATGCTTCCAGTAGGCGTAAAGTAGCAGGTGACTGAGGAGTTGAATAAGAAAGCTTTCTGCTTTGTATTTGCGTTCATCAACCATTTCCTCTAATTCCTCGGCTAAAGTTTGCCAATCTAAAGTATTGCGCTCAGGCGATCGCAGTTTTTCTGCCTGGTCTTGCAGCCAAGCTACATAGTCTTTCTCATATAGGGTTTCAGCCATTAATTTTACCTCTATACTAATCTTTTTTTGTCCTATCAAAATATAGCTCTCATTGTATAGCTCAAGCACCAAGAAAATGCTGGTTATTGAAATATTACATCCCATCATTCAGTCAATAGACCTCTGGTAAAAATCAAAAATTGTTGTTAGGGTTAGTGCGATGCCGAAGGCACTGCGTAGCAGTACGCCATCGCTGTAGGGTGCGTTCCCTAATGTGGCTCCTACTGCCGCACCGATAGATTTTTGGGAACGCACCATGCTAATTCATTCGAGCAAGTGATTACAAGCTATACTTTAGAAGGTCATAATCTGAGATTTATTAAACTTCTGAAATGGTAGAGTGAGCAAGGAATCAAGTTCTTTTTTATGTTTCCGATGGGAATCATTCAGACAGAGAATCCCAACGATGGCACTGTTGAAGATATCGAACTAGGAATCCCGCTCGGACAAGCTGAAAAAGTTTACGGTAAAGCGACGTTACCCCTGTGCAACTATATCTTTAGTCTTGATTTACAAGGCTCTCAGAAATCAGCCGAGATAAAGTATCCTCGGGAACCCTGATTCTGTCCCTATTTAGGGCTTGCTGAAAAAGTTTTTCCTGGGGGCAGGGTGTGGGGTGTGGGGTGTGGGGTGTGGGGTTTTATCGATTTTCAGGTGGTCAACTACCTAATTTTCAGGGAAAAAGTACCTGAATTTTCCCCCCAAT
>NZ_JASJFB010000791.1:0-11464 GCF_030065455.1 Microcystis sp. M53602_WE12
AGTAGGGTGTGGGGTGTGGGGTGTGGGGTGTGGGGAAGTAGGGTGTGGGGTGTGGGGTGTGGGGTGTGGGGAAGTAGGGTGTGGGGTGTGGGGTGTGGGAAGTATAAATAAAAATAATCTCCTGTCTCCTGTCTCCTGAATCCTGACTCCTGACTCCTGACTCCTGTTAACTATCTGTGCCTAACATTTGCAGTTTATATAAACTAGCGTAGAGGCCGTCTTCGGTTAATAAATCTTCATGGGTTCCCGATTCGACTAATTCCCCGCGTTTAAGGACAAGAATTCGATCGACATCGCGAATAGTGGAGAGACGATGGGCGATAATAATAGCAGTACGATTGACTAAAATCTGTTCTAAAGCTTCTTGAATTAATACTTCTGTCCCCACGTCTAAACTAGCGGTAGCTTCATCTAAAACTAAAATTTCGGGGTTACGAATAGCGACTCTCGCAAAAGCGAGTAATTGTTTTTGTCCTCCCGATAAATTTGCACCCCGTTCCCGTAAAAGGGTATGATAACCATCGGGTAACTCCTCGATAAAGTGATCGATATTAGTTAATTTAGCTGCTGCCTTCACTTGCTCAAAATCATAATTTTCCCCTAAAGTAATATTGCGAGTAACATCTCCGGCAAAGAGAAAAGTTTCTTGGAGAATGACACCGATATAACGTCTTAATTCCGCTTGGGGAAGATAACGGATATCGATACCATCCACTAGAATTCTGCCCTTACTCGGTTCATAAAGACGACAGAGAAGACGAATAATCGAACTTTTTCCCGCACCGGTGGGACCGACTAAAGCGACTTTTTCCCCTGGATGAATGGTAAAATTGAGACCTTTGATAATATATTCATCGGGTTTATAACCAAACCAAACATTTTCAAAAATAATCTCGCCAGTTTGACGTTTTTCTGGGAAGTAAATCTCTTTATAATTGTTAGAATCGGTGATTTCAATGGGAATACTAATTAATTCACCAATTCGTTCTATAGCAGTAAAACCCGATTGAAACATGGTAAATTTTTCGGCAAACTGACGCAGGGGATTAAAGAGACGTTGGGAGAATAAAATAAAAGCAGATAAAACCCCAAAATCAATGGTTTTCTGGAGAATAAAAATCCCGCCTAACCATAATACTCCTCCCACGGCAATTAATCCGATCCATTCCAAAGTAGCTGAGACAGCCGAATCATAAAAAATTGTTTTATCTAGGGATTGACGATAGTGAGTATTGGTAGTGCGAAACATTTCAGCGTTAAAGCGTTCGCGGCGAAATAATTGAACAATATTGACTCCGACTACATTTTCCTGTAATTGGGCATTAAGTTTTGATAATTCCTCGCGTACTTGATAGTTAGCGCTGCGGTATTGTTTTTGAAAAAAGATAATTAAAGCAGTGACGGGAAATAACATCAACACCAACAATAGAGCTAATTGCCATTGCAGGGTAAACATGGTGATGATAATAACTAAAATATTGACCAAATCGCTGACAACTCCGATCGCCCCACTAGCAAAAACTTCTCCTAATGCTTCCACATCGCTGGTTAAACGAGTGACTAAACGTCCCACGGGAGAGCGATCAAAAAAACTGGAGGAAAGGGAGGTGACATGGGTAAATAAATCTTCCCGGACATTAGCAGTAATTGACTGACCGACTTTCTGCACTAGATAACCTTGCATTGTCCCTAAAATCAGTCGTAAAATAATCGAAGCCGAGAGGATAATAATTAGGGTATTAATGGCTGCTGTTAAGGGCATTCGAGCCAAAAAATCCCAAGTTTGTTCCTTTTGCAAAAGGGAGACCGCTTGACCGATAATTAAGGGTTGTATCGCCCCTGTGAGAGATAGGGGAAAAAGAAGTATTAATGACCAGAATAGCAGGGCTTTTTGCTTTTTTGCGTAGGGAAGTAATCTTAATAATAATCTCCAGTCATTTTCTTTGACCGGAGGGGACACAGGGGAGGATGATAGACTCATGAAGGGATTTCCAATGAAATTCTCGGCAGCCGGGGAGAAATTACCCCTCTGTTGTTAACTTTTCTAACAGGCGATCGATCTGGAAATATTCCTCCATTAATTCTCGAATACCAGCGACTTTTACCTGTTCCTGTAAGCGAATCTTCCCGAAGGCCTGATCGACGATTTCCACGGTACTGAGAGTATCTAAATTTACCGAGAGAATCGGTACTTCTAAATCCTCGGCCCGTCCCAAAATCAGGGGATCTGGAGAGATGGAACCGGTTAAGATTAAACAGGTGGTGGAAGTTTCTAGGGCAGCTAACTGGAGGTCTGTGCGATCGCCACCCGTAATCACGGCCATATTTTCCCCCTTGCGAAAATATTCTAAAGCGGCGTTGACATTCATCGCCCCGATCGCTAAACTTTCTACCATCCAATCCAAACGATCGGGCCGACATAATACTTTGGCCCCCAAAAGATGGACAATTTCCCGAACACTAATACTACGCAATAATTTACTAGCGGGTAACAGTCCTAAAACTTCCACGCCTTGGCCCGCGAGATAGGGTTTCAGGAGGGATTGTACTTCCTCCCAATCATCGGTGGGAATATCGCTAATCACTACCCCCAGCAGCTGATTATTTAATTCCCGTTGCGCTTTCAGCAGACTATCGGCAATCAGGGGAGAACTATAGCGGGCCACCAATAGGATCGGAGTCTGGAGAATTTTGGCCATTTCCCCCATCGATAGCTGAAAAATACTGCCTTCCCAGAGAGTCCCCGGCCCTTCGAGGAGGGTAATATCACTGTTAATCCGATCGAGATAACCAGCAAGAATATTGCCGTAGTCCTGTTTATCTGCACCTTGCAGACGTTTAGCAACGGAATCCACATCTGTATAGATCAGGGGCAAGCGCAGCTGTTCGGGGGATAATTCTAATAATTGCCGAATAAATTCTACATCCTCATCGACCAATTGCCCATCGACGTAGCCCGGACAATTGCCCACTGGTTTGCCGTAACTTATCTCTAGTCCTTTTTGCCGCAAGAGATGCGCTAAACCGACGATAGTTCCCGATTTACCACTGAGGGGTTCCAGGGAAGAGATGAGTATAGATTTGGCTGATTTCGCCACGATTTGCTCCTTTTTAACCCGTAAAATCCCGACTTTTATCCTTCAAATCGCAGCAGTTTCCGATAAAATCCCCGGGAAAAGTCGGCTGAACCTAGCTGCTTAAAGGTTTTAATCGCATCGATGAGATATTCGATCAACTCGGCGTTAATAATCGTCATCTCATAGCTTAGGTCGGCCTGTCCTTCAAATTGTAAACGACAACGGGTCAATTCCGAGGGCAATTTTGATACATACCAAGATGCCACAAAGGGAATCCCTTGACTGTTTTCTATGCGACGACGACCTTCTAAAGATCCGGCTTGATACAAAGCGATCGCATAGGGCAGGATACTATGTTTGTCCTTGGCATAGTAGGGCATATATACTACCACATCGGCCTTATCGGCGGGTTCTAATTGTTCGATAGTTGGCATAATTTACTTAATTCTCTGGTTCACGGCCAAGTTACCATTGACACTGATATTTTCCATATATTTTAACCGATCGCCCCAGGAATCTCCCGATCGAGAAAATAGGCAGAATTGACGACCAGATCATCCCTCTATACTGAGGTTATCATCGGCTATAACTGGTATATGAACCCGAAAAACCGTGCCGGGGTAGAGGGAACTTGTTTGCTCGGGATTGGGACTGATAAATTCAATCGTCCCCCCCATGCTGGTAATTAATTCTTTAGCGATCGCTAAACCCAATCCTGTACCGGGTATATCTCCCCCTGCTTGCACTCCCCGGTAGTGACGTTGAAAAATTCTTTCTTGATCGCTCCTCGCTATACCATAACCCGTGTCTTTAAAAACAATTTCTACACTATTCTTAACATTCTGCACCTCGACGGTGACTTTTCCGCCAGCAGGAGTATATTTGAGGGCATTATCAATTAAATTGCTGAATACTTCCCGCAAACCGGGGATATTGGCGCAAATAAGTGGTATGTCTTCCCCGTGAATCGTTTCTAGACTGAGATTTCTCTCTTTGGCTACGGCCTGGGCCGAAAGGAGCAGCGGATCGAGAATATCATGGAGATCGATCGGAGTTAGTTGGCCGCTGCCAGCAGGCAAGAGAAAGGCGGTGGGGGAAGATTGCGCTTGCAGGAGAGGAATATCGACGGTGGGGTAATTTTCGCTTTCTTGCTGAATTTGTGCCTCAAATTCGGCGATTAAGTCCCGAACTCGATCGCTTTCTCTCAGCATACCAGTAATGGCGGGATCGTTACCCTCTTCGGCTAAAAGCCTTTTGAGTAGAAGTTTACCAAAGGTTTTTAAAGCGGTGAGGGGATTGCGGATTTGATGGAGAAAGGTATCGAGGCGCTGTCGTTGCCATTGTCGATAATAACGTTCTTCTCCCAATTGGCGATCGAGTACACAGGCCAAAGCGAGGGTTTGGGTGATTTTTTCCATCTGGGTTAATTCCCAACTTTGCCAAGGTCGTTTTTCTCGGGTTGTCACCAATAATCCGATCATGCCCTCTTCATACATTAAGGGTAAAAACAAGCGATGACCGCTGACGGTCTCCTGATTACCCCAGAGGTGGGATAAATCTTCTAACTTAACCGCAGTTAACAAGTCTGCCGCCGGTTGCCCCGGTTGTAAGGAAAGCCGCTTTTTTTGGGGAGAAGGGGGATTAAAAGGCGGATAAACAACGACTGGAATTAAATTACTCGATAAAGGTTCAGTTAAATAAACCGCACTTCTGTCCGTTTCCATTTGCTCTCGCAAAAGTTCCATCTGTGTCTGACAGAGGGCAATAAAATCATCACTCAGGGGAGTCCGGGAGGGGGAGGAGAAGGGCATACCAAGAAAGTAAAAAGTAAAAAATCAGAAAACCTAGATACAGCTAGGGTTGCGAGTTTTGTTTCCCAGTTTACATAGGGGAGAATGACCCTCCTCTTGAGTCGAGGGCAACCAGCAAAAAGCAATTAGGACAAGGGTTTGGTCACTATTTTCGGGGTGGATCAAGGTATATATTAAAAAAAGTTTAAGAATAATAAGTTTTGTATCGATATTTGTGGGTGTGTTTTTGTAACAAAAACTTAAACCTAGTCTCAGTCTAGCTTCTAGTCAAACTTGTCTGTAATTGGGTTTGTGAGAGACACTTGATTTCTTGGTCTAGAAGGGATATAATTGCTACGGCTTTTGTAACTATCATTACAACGATTAGCCAAAACAGGAGGTAATTGGGTTGGCCAGAAAACGGAAACGTAAAAGTCGCCGTCGTCAAGAAGGACGTAAGATACTTGAACTTATACCCCAGTATAGTATTGAAAGTGGCGAAGATAAACCCGTAACTGCGGCGCGTAAGTATATTCAAGCTATAGGCATTAGCCCACCAGCTTTATTGATTGTTAAGCGTAACGAGCATACAACCGATCGCTATTTCTGGGCTGAAAAAGGACTGTTTGGAGCGCAATATGTGGAGGAAAACCACTTCCTTTTCCCAAGTTTGCGCGACCTGCAGCCCCAGCCCCAGCCCGTCAAAGCACCGGTAGCAGTTGCTAAATAACTCAAAGGACTATTGATCATATCATGGAAAGTAAACTCGTTTACGGAAAAGTAAACGAGTTTTTTTGTGCATAAGTAGAGTTTGCGGCAAAAAGCTTTTCCTGGGGGCAGGGTGTAGGGTGTAGGGTGTAGGGTGTAGGGTTTTAGCGATTTTGAGGGGGTCAATTACCTAATTTTCAGGGAAAAAGTCCAGGAATTTTCCCCCCGATCACTCCCAGATCTGGTACTTTTTGGTTTCCAAAAAGTCTAAAAGTTTTACCCAACAAGGTTTTTAGATTTTTTCGGCAAACCCTAAATAATCAGTTTTTAATAACCAGATTTAGTATAAAAATAATCTCCTGACTCCTGACTCCTGACTCCTGACTCCTGACGAATGTTACGATTGTTACAACATCTTGACATTAATTCTGATACCCTGACAATGTGTCAATCTGTGCAGTAATGGGGCAGAAACTCAAGTGGTATCGATCCATATTTCTATTGTTGAGGGCAACCCGCACTTGCGATCGCTATTAGCTTGGCATCTGCAACAGGCCGGTTATTTGGTTAACCAATCGGCAACCCTGCAAAGTGCGCGTCAAGCTTTCCTTCATCGTCAACCAACCTTAGCAATTATCGATTCCGACTTGCCGGACGGGGATGGAATCGAACTCTGCCGTTGGCTTTATCAACAAAAACAGTCTTTAATACTGATTCTCTCGGCCCGCAATAGCGAAAAAGACGTGGTCAATGGTTTAAAAGCCGGGGCCGACGACTACCTGAAAAAGCCCTTTGGAATGCAAGAATTTATGGCTAGGGTAGAAGTGTTAACTCGTCGTTTAGGCAGTAGGGCTGCTCCCCTACACTTGGATTATGGGCAATTAAAAATAGATTTAGCCCAACGACGGGTACAATTTCGCGGGGAGTATATCGAATTAACGCCCCAAGAATTTAGCCTACTCTACGTTTTAGCCCAAGCGGAGGGAACACCCCTATCAAGGGCTGATTTACTGCGTCGCGCTTGGCCCGAGGAAATTGATAATCCCCGGACAATTGATACTCATGTTCTCTCTCTGCGGAAAAAAATCGAAACCGATCCCAGGCAACCTAATTTAATTCAAACCGTCCGCAACGTCGGCTATCGTTTTAATCTAGAAATGTTGGCCGAGATGACTTCAGCTTTAGAAGCTAATATTATTGCCTCCACCAAAGGCAATCATAACGGCCATTCCATTAATAAAATTCCTGCTCACAACGTTAGTCGTTAATTCTGGCTTTGTCCGACTGATTAGCAGATTGTCTGCTGAAATCGTCTCCTAACCACTTAATCGAAGCGAGGAGACGAAGGGCAAATTAAACCGTAGTCACCATTGACCGATCCGCTTGTTGCTGAAATTCCGTCAATAAACGCCGGAATTCGTCGCCGTCAATGGTTTCCTGTTCAATCAGTATATCCACCAAGCGATCGATCGCCACACGATTGTCAAGGATAAGTTTTGTTGCTAAATCGTGGCATTGCTTGACAAGTTCCCGTACTTGTGCATCAATTTTCGCCATCATCGCGAAAGAATGGTCGGCATGATAACCAGCAGCAGCACCACCGAGATAGGAATTGCCCTCCTCCTCTAGAGCAATCAATCCCAATTCCGACATTCCCAGACGCGTTACCATCTGTCGGGCCAGATAGGTAATTTTTTCAATATCATTACCGGCCCCGGTGGTCACTTCATCCTCACCGAAGACACATTCCTCCGCCACTCGTCCCCCTAATAATCCCGCAATTCGGGCTAATAACTGGGAACGACTGGTTAAACCCTGTTCTTCATCGGGAGTGAACCAAGTTAACCCCTGCGCTTGACCCCGGGGAATCAGGGTGACTTTTTCCACCTGATCGTGGCCGGGACAGAGAGTACCGACAATCGCATGGCCAACTTCGTGATAGGCGATCAAACGCTTGGCTTTACTATCCACTAAAGCGCGCCCTTCCATACCGGCCACAATCCGATCGATCGCATCGTTGACTTCCGCCATGGTAATCGCCTCTTTCCGTCTTCTAGCGGTAAAAATCGCCGCTTCGTTGAGCATATTAGCCAAATCTGCCCCGGTAAAACCGGGGGTGCGACGGGCGATCGCCTCCAGAGCCACATCAGCAGCCACCTTTTTATCGCGAGAATGGACCTCCAAAATGCCCAAACGTCCCTTAAAATCTGGATAATCCACCACCACCTGTCGATCAAAACGACCCGGACGCAGCAGGGCCGAATCCAAAACATCGGGGCGGTTGGTGGCGGCAATGACGATAATGCCAGTATTTCCCTCAAAACCGTCCATTTCCGTCAATAATTGGTTCAGAGTTTGTTCCCGTTCATCATTACCTCCTCCATAACCGATCCCTCTTTGACGACCAACGGCATCAATTTCATCGATAAAAACCAAACAAGGGGCATTTTCCTGGGCTTTTCGGAACAGATCTCGCACTCGCGACGCACCAACCCCGACAAACATCTCCACAAATTCCGACCCGGAGATGCTGAAAAAAGGCACTCCCGCCTCTCCTGCGATCGCTTTAGCCAGTAAAGTTTTCCCCGTCCCCGGTGGCCCGATTAACAGGACTCCTTTGGGGATTTTTGCGCCAATAGCCGTAAATTTTTCCGGTTGTTTGAGGAATGTCACCACTTCCTGTAAATCTTCCTTGGCCTCATCCACACCCGCGACATCATTAAATTGTGTGTCGGTTTTCGCCTCCATCTGAAACCGCGCCCTTGATTTACCGAAGTTCATCGCTTGACCGGAAGCATTGGCAGAACGACGGATAATAAACACCAATAATCCCAAGACGAGAATAATCACTAACAGGTTAGTGAGAACATTGATCAAGGCCGAATTGTCAGTGCTGGGGAGAATGCCGTACTCAATTTTTTCAGCATCGAGTTTCTTGATTAATTCGGGATTTTGGTCAAATAAATTGACTTCTTTCGGGGGATCCTTGTCCGTTTGACCGACGAGGGTAACTGCTGCCTGCTGCAAAGAAGGATTGATTTCGACCTTTTTTACCTTTCCTTGGTCGATCTTCTCTAACAATTCACCGTAGGTGAGGGTATTTTGGTTTTTTTGACTCCAAGCAGGAGTGACATGGCCAAAGGTTTGCAGAATCATCCAAGTGGTGACAATCCCTTTCCATACTGGCCGACGACCACGATTCTTAGCTGACTTGGCTCTAACTACGGTGAGCGGAGATTTTTGATCCATAATTGACTCTATATCTAGTTACCCTGTATTCATTGTGACAGATCGACTCGATCGTGACCACTGTTCTGTTTTCCCCCAGGCACGACCCCGGGGGCAAATAGTGATGACGGTTTTTTGCTATATTGTATTTAGCTAGGTAGTCTAACAACTGCCTATCCCAATCACTAACAGTTTAGGGAAGTGGGTTTCGCCCGCTTTTTTTATTGTCTAAATCATGACCCATCCGCTCATCCCCGACCTGCTGCACCTAGCCATCCCTATCGCTGAAAACTTGGGGCTAGAAGTGGTCGATATCGTTTTCCAAACCAATAAAAGGCCTCCCGTCCTGCGCGTCGATATTCGCAATCTTGCGGGAGATACCGGTTTAGAGGACTGTGAGCAGATGAGTCGGGCCTTAGAAACCGCCCTCGACAGTCAAGAAATCTTACCCGGGGCCTACGTTTTAGAAATATCTAGCCCCGGTATTTCTCGACAACTGAGCAGTGAGCGCGAATTTCAGTCTTTTAAAGGTTTTCCCGTCATCGTTACCGGCCAGGATAGCCAAGGAAAACCGCAAGAATGGCGCGGAAAACTGCAAGGTAGAGATGAGCAATCTATTTATCTTAACCAAAAAGGTCGCTCCCTGACCATCGATCGCACTACCGTCATCAGCGTCCGTTTAGATGAGCAGCGCAGTAATCAGTAATCAGTAATCAGTAATCAGTGATCAGTAATCAGTAATCAGTAATCAGTAATCAGGGATAAAGATGAAGATAAATAAAGGCTCTTCGGTTGGTGTTATGCAATAGACGGGGGTTATAAGGGATGTAACCCTTATATAGAAAGGCATTTGGCGATTTTTGTCAATTATTTTTTATCTAGAGCGAACTAATCAATTAAGTCTCTTGCCAGATAAGGATTTAGTCGATTTATGCCCCCCTATCGAACCATAACAAATAACGAAGAGCCCAATTACCTTAACACAATCTAGTTTCGGCATAAAAGATATTTTGTATAAAGGATATCTCGATAAATTGACTCACAAAAATGGCTATGGTAGAACCCTAAATACAGTAAACGGATAAGCCTACTGTACTTAATTCCATTCCCTAACGAGGTCATTTATCGATGAGTCATCTTTTCAGGCAGTCGCGCCACCTCGCCGCTCTTTTCAAAATCGCCGCCACAACCACCGGAGTGGCCTTAGCTCTAACGACTGGAACACCCGCGCGCGCGGCGGGTTTTCTCCCCTTTTCCTTTCAAACCAACGTTACCGCGAGTCCGGACCTAACCGGAAATCCTAATCTTCTCAACGATCCCACTAGAGATGTCCGTCTCGATTCGGTGGTTTTCAACGGTTTAACGGTCAGTCAGTTTGATCTGGTCAATGCGGGTCGGTTTATCCGCAACGATACCGCCGACGTTACCGTGGGGGGAGTCACATATACTAACGGAATTCTCCATGCGGGTCACGGACCGAACACGACTAGCGATCCCCTGGTCGGGGAGGGTCCAGGGAAACCGAACCCCACCGACGCGGATATCGCCGCCAGTTTGGGCAATTTAAACCTGAATAGTCTCCTCGTAACCCGTGAGAACGCCGATACTGCAATTATCGAGGTTTCTTTCCTCCGACCGGTGAATACGTTCTTTTTCTGGGAACGGGGGGGAACGCCGGGGGGAACCGTTGCGGGGGATAGCGATTTACTGGTGGAAGCGCTCGCGGACGATGGAACGACGGTCTTAGCCAGTTATAAAATTTTACGCGCGAACTACACGAAAGCGGACTATAACATCAGCACGATCGTTCCTCCCGTCCTCAACAACGGCCCGTTCAATATTGGTTCGATCGGGATTCGGCTCGACGGTATCCGCGCGCAAACCCTGCGCTTAACTAGCGAGCGCAATAACGATCCCCAACGTTTGAACGGAGTCGGCGATAACGGGCCAGATTTCAAAGTAATCGCCGCCGATGTCAAGGTTCCCGAACCGAGTGTCGTGTTCGCCACCCTACTCGCAGGAAGTCTTGGAATCTTTGTGAAACGAGGCAAGGCTTGATCGTTCTACTCGCAGTAGGATAGGAAGTGAATGCTTTTAATGCTGTTTAAATGCTATCGACCAGCGAACTGTCATTCACGAAAAAATAGCGATAAATGGGTTAAAACCCTCTATTTATCCATTATTAAGGAGATAATCACCCTTTTTCCTCGATCGCACAGATCGAGGAATTTATCCTTTATTTTCGTCCGTAAGTGCCTATGTCTGACCGTTACCGTTTCGAGACGCTACAAGTACACGCCGGCCAGGAACCTGCCCCCGGAACCAACGCCCGCGCCGTTCCCATCTATCAAACCACCTCCTACGTTTTCAACGATGCCGACCACGGGGCGCGACTGTTTGCCCTGGAAGAGTTCGGCAATACACCAGGATCATGAACCCGACCACCGATGTCTTCGAGAAGCGGATCGCGGCTTTAGAAGGAGGCGCAGCGGCCCTGGCCACCTCTAGCGGTCAGGCGGCGCAATAATGGAATGGGCCTTATCCCCCTCCGTTTAACCCGAACTGGGGTTAAGCAATAAAATTAAACGCCAAAATCCCATCATTAAAATCGTTATCGCTGATATTGGGTAAGTTCCCCGGTAAATCCTCAAAGCCAAAGAT
>NZ_JASJFB010000234.1:0-17747 GCF_030065455.1 Microcystis sp. M53602_WE12
ATCATTAGACTGGACTAACGCCAAAGCGTCTTTAATTGCTTTGTCTTTACGTTGTCTTGACACTTTAAGATTAAGTTTAGCTACTTTTACCCGTTGCTTGTGATAGTTTTTAGACTGTTTCTTTCCTTGACGAAACTTTTTGGATAATCGTCGTTGTGCTTTTTTTAGTCGTTTTTCTGACTTTCTTAAATAACGTGGATTCTCTACTATATTGCCTTGAGCGTCGGTATAAAATTCCTTTAACCCTAGGTCAATTCCTGTTATTTGTCCCGTTGGTTTATGGTATTCTTGCCGTTCTACGTCAATCAAAAACTGGCAATAATAACCATCGGCACGTCTAACAACTCTTACCCGTTTAATCTGTTGCTCTGAATAATAAACTAAGGTTTTTTGATTACACCATAAATCAAATTCTCCTGCTTTAAAACCATCAGTGAACTTGATTTTACGTCTATCATCAGATAGTTTGTAGCCTGTTAGTTTATACTCAACGGAACGGCTATGCTTTTTGAACCGAGGAAAACCCTTTTTCCCAAGTATCTTAGCATGACAATTCTGATAAAACCTATTAATTGATTGCCAGGCTCTATCAGCAGCCGATTGACGAGCTTGAGAGTTTAATTTATTAACCCATGGTGTCTCTTTATTGTTAGCTAGTACCGCGCAAAGTTTTTGGAGGTCATTACGGGTTGTCCCCTTATTGTCCATCCAATAACGAACACAAGAGTTACGCACAAACTGAGATGTTCTAATTGCTTCATCAAGCCGGTGATATTGCTCTGGTGTTCCGTTTTTTAACTTCGCTTCTACGACTAGCATCTAATAATCCTCGACCATTGGTTAAATTAATTATAACACTAAATCCAGTTATTAAAGACTGATTATCTATTCCTCCTTTTGCCTATTGCAAGAGTGCCTTTTGCCTATCTTCACTAGGAAATTTATTTTGCCTGACTACTGATAACACAGTTTACCGACAGATGGGGGAATTAAACCGATGCTCCGCGGTTGATATTCTGGTCGGATTTCATCCCCCGCAAAGGTGAGTATCTTGTCGAAAAATGTAGCGGGGGCATTCATCCGACATTCTAGGTAAAACCTTGGTAAACCTTAATTTAGACAAGGCAATCAAGAAAAGATTGCCGACATTTTCCAAGGCGCCACCCAGATTCGAACTGGGGGTAAAGGTTTTGCAGACCTCTGCCTTACCACTTGGCGATGGCGCCGATCAAGCACTACTTATCCTAGCATAACAGTTGGCAGTTTGCCAAGACTGGAACCTAAGAGTTGAGCGATCGATCTATAATTTATGCAGCAGTTCTCTAATATAGTGGGGGATTTCAGGCTTAAAAAAGCTATTATGATGAGAAATCAAAGATATTTACTAACTTTTATCGGTTTATTGGCTTTATCCTTGCCAGTACAGGCTAATAATGCCGTTTACCTTAGCCAAAGTTCTAATCCTGCCACGACTTTTGACAGTTATCGTCAAGAATGTTTACAAAGAGCGCGCGCGGAGGGATTAGCTGCTGATGTGGCCAAAGATCTATGCGACTGCACGATTAAAAAATTCCAAGCTCGTTACAATCTACAGCAATTCCGCACCCTCGTGCAGAAGTCGAAAACCGATAAAGCTGCCGCTAGGACTTTAGCGAGTGTGGGAGAAGCTTGTTTTGATGAGATTTTGTATGAATAGCAGGGATAGGGGGTTTTTTAGCTATCACCAAAAAAGCTCTCCCTGCTCCGCAGCTCTGGCGCTCATAGACAGTCTTAACAAGTAATTTAGATAGTCAACAGCTTATTTTTGAGTATCAAGACGATTATCAATGGCGATAATTTCTCTCTCAAATTCTTTAGGAATGCCTCCCAATCATTAATAAGTTCAGGTGTATTATACTAAATCCTGTTTTAAAAGTATAGGAGGGTAGGGAGTGGGGAATTAGGGAAGCAGGGAGTGGGTTTTAAAAGTTCGATTGGCAGTTAATCGCACTATTAAAAAACGATTTTGTATTATTATCTAAATTCTTGGAGATTGTTGCTGTATAATCGGAATGACTGACCCCGCTTTTCATCTGAACTATGCCTATTCCAGATTTTCAATCGATTATGTTGCCGCTATTAAAAATACTTGCAGATGGCAAAGTTTATAAATATCGAGAAATTTTTGAAGCCTTGGTCAGAGAGTTTCAAGTCACGGAAGCGGAAAGAAAAGAAATGCTTCCCAGTGGACAACAAGAAATTTTTGCTAATCGAGTCGGTTGGGCAAAAACCTATTTAAAGAAAGCGGGATTAATTGAGTCACCCCAAAGGGCAACTTTTGTAATTTCTGAGAAAGGAAAAGAAATCTTATCTCAAAATCTAGACCATATCGATACAAAATTTCTCAGGCAATTTCCTGAGTTTCAAGAATTTACT
Source organism: Microcystis sp. M53602_WE12 (assembly GCF_030065455.1). Lineage (NCBI taxonomy): Bacteria > Bacillati > Cyanobacteriota > Cyanophyceae > Chroococcales > Microcystaceae > Microcystis > Microcystis sp. M53602_WE12. The sequence continues at coordinate 2,416 of NZ_JASJFB010000234.1, forward strand.
AGAGTCAATAAGCAAAATGAAACTATTACTCTTGAAAGCAATTTATCAACTTCTGATCAAGAACAAAACCCAGAGGAATTACTAGAAAACTCCTATCAAGAAATTCGTCAAGCATTAGCGACAGACTTACTTTCTATTCTGCGAAAATTATCCCCAGATGCTTTTGAAAAATTAGTAGTAGAATTACTGGTAAAAATGGGTTATGGTGGCTCGATTAGAGATGCAGGTAAAGCAGTGGGTAAGAGCGGTGATCAAGGGATTGATGGAATAATAAAAGAAGATAGACTCGGTTTAGATATAATCTATATTCAAGCCAAAAGATGGGCTGATAATAATGCCGTTGGTCGTCCAGAAATCCAGAAATTTGTCGGGGCATTAGCGGGACAAGGAGCCAAAAAAGGCATTTTTATCACTACTTCCTATTTTACCCAAGAGGCTTTAGAATATGCCCCCAGAAATGAGATAAAAATAGTGCTGATTGATGGAGAAGAATTAGGTCAATTGATGATTGATTATAACCTAGGTGTATCGACCCAAAAAATCTATGAAATCAAGAGAATTGATCATGATTATTTTGGGGATGAATGAGAGAGAGAGGGGGACAAGGGTTACAGAAAACGGCTATGGCGTTAAAATAGATGGAAAAAACAGAGGATAAAAACTATGGACGGTATGACCTTTTTTCAGAAAAGTGCGGGACAGTGGAAATCTCAGCGCACCACCCATCATTTACCCTTTCGACGCGCAGAAACCGGCGATTCCGAGATTTATGTGGAAGCTTTAAGCGCCGATAACCCGAAAATTATCGCTATCTGTGAAATGCACGAAGTGGATCCCGCTAAGACTGTGGGGGGTGCCTTTGTCAGTTGGGATGGTTCGATGCAGTGGGACAAAGAAAACGAAAATCATCAAGGAACCACCGTTTTTGCGCTAATTCCCGACGAAGATAATCCCCAAGCGGGTGTTCTCCTGCGGGAGCGAGGTTATGCGGAAATCATTCCCGTGGCGGGCCGTTATCACATTGATGAACAGGAAGGTTTAGTCTTAATTACAGAATACGAAACTATGACCTCGATCGAGCGTTTTTGGTTTGCCGATACCGATTTACGTCTCCGCACTAGCACAGTTCAACGTTTTGGCGGTTTTAATACGGCCACTTTTTGTGCTGAATCCCGCAATCAGTCATCGGAGTCAGTCTCTAGTGATTCCCCCGAACCATCATCCTATTCGATTAGTGGCTGGTAAATTCAGTTATCAGTTATCAGTTATCAGTTATCAGTTATCAGTTATCAGTTATCAGCTTTTTTCTCCCATCTCCCTAGAGTGGTTTCATTCTCTCAAATGTCATTCTCTCTAATCCTTGTCTGGCAACGTTTTTAGTCGATTTCTCGGAATAAATATCTGAAAATTTTTCAAAACGTCGCGCTTTGTAGGTTGATTCATGAATCAACCTACTATGAGAGCAAAAACCTGTACTCCCCTGCTCCCTAGCTTACCTCATAAGCGATTAAAGGTAGCAAAAAAAAGAATTAGATTCGGAGAATGAATCAACCCTAGGGGTTTGGGTAGGGTTGATTCATGAATCAACCCTACTATGAATCAACCCTACTATGAATCAACCCTACTATGAATCAACCCTACCCATCTCCCCGCTCCCCCGCAACGCGCACGAAGTGGTCTCCCCGCTCCGGCGCTCCCTGCTCCGGCGCTCCCTGCTCCGGCGCTCCCCAACACCCCGGATGGTAAGCAAGTTTTCTTAACAATTGTAAGAATTTTTAATATTTCTTTTCTAGTTGGCACCTACTCCCTTATCATTAGGAGGAAAGTTTTTTAAGCATTTCTAAGGATACGGAGGTTTACCCTTGGCCATTCCTCTTTTAAATTACGCCCCCAAGTCCCAAAACGTGCGGGTAGCTGGTTATGATGTCGGTGGAGACGAAAAACCGAGAGTTTACACGACGGAAAATGTCCTCTCCCCTACCGACCTGGACGATTTAATCGAAGCCGCTTACCGTCAGATTTTCTTCCATGCCTTCAAATGGGATCGGGAACCTTTCCTCGAATCCCAATTGCGTAATGGACAATTATCGGTGCGGGATTTCATTCGTGGTTTACTGTTATCGAAAACCTTCTATAACAGCTTCTACGAGAAAAACAGCAACTATCGCTTTGTCGAACAGGTAGTACAAAGAGTTCTCGGTCGCGATGTCTATAGCGAAAGAGAAAAAATTGCTTGGTCGATTGTCGTTGCCACCAAAGGGATTCAAGGTTTTGTCGATCAACTTCTCAACAGTGACGAGTATCTGCAAAGCTTTGGTTATGATACCGTTCCCTACCAACGTCGTCGCACCCTGGCCAGCCGCGACATCGGTGAACGTCCATTCAACATCACCTCGCCTCGCTACGATGGCTACTATCGTGGTATTTTGGGCTTCCCCCAAATCGTTTGGCAGAATGCTGTCCGTCGCTATGTTCCCCAAGAGCAAAAACCCAAAGCTGGCGATCCTTCCAGCTTCTTGGCTATGGCCCGGGGTCTCGGTAGTGCCAAAGGCAATCCTGTACCAAGAGTCTCCGCTATGAATATTAACATCGAGGCTTCTGTACCCCGTCGTTAATTTTTAGCTCAACTTGCCGGGGAGAGTCCCTAATTGGCAGAATGACCCCCGAACCATAATCAGGTTATTTTGTGAATTGGTGGCTCTCCCTATGGGGTTACTCCTGAGATAATCCCCCCACCGAGAACGATTTCCCCTTCATAAATCACGGCTGCTTGGCCCGGGGTGATGCTAAATTGTGGTTCATCGAAAACCAGCTTCACTTGCTCATTTTCTAGGGGAATAACATTGACGGGAACGGCCGGAGAACGATAACGGACCTGTACTTGCGCGCGGATAGGGGTGGTGGGTTCGGCAATAGAAACCCAGTTCATCCTTCCGACAAGACAAGCGGCACTAACGGCACTGGCGCGATTACCGACGATAACCCGATTCATGACGGGATCGAGTTTTACCACATAGAGGGGTTCGGCGGCGGCGATGCCGATGCCTTTGCGTTGTCCGATCGTATAATGATGGATACCGCTATGTTTACCCAAAACTTTGCCATCGAGATCGACGATATCGCCCTCACTAACAGCGATATACTTATCCAAGAACGATCGCATCGTTCCGTGAGCTTCAATCAAGCACAAATCCTGACTATCGGGTTTATCTGCTGTTTTTAAGCCGAATTCCTGGGCAATCCTGCGGGTTTCTGCCTTGGTTTGTTCTCCCAAGGGAAATAAAGTCCCACGCAGTACATCTTGAGTTAGATCATAGAGAAAATAGGATTGATCTTTATTTTTATCGACGGCGCGCAGCAGTTGATAACGGTTATTTTCCGGAGAAAAACGAATTCTAGCGTAGTGACCGGTGGCAATAGTATCCGCTTCTAAGGTTTCCCTAGCATAATGCAGCATCGGGCTAAATTTTACCGCTTTATTGCACTGAGAACAGGGCAGCGGTGTGATTCCCGCTTCGTAACCGGAAACCAGATAATCAATAATTTCTTTTTGGAAAAGCTCGCGACTATCGACAATATGATGGGAAACCCCCAACTGCTCACAAATAAAGGCCGCATCTACCATCCCCTCGGAGCAGCATTGACCTTTACCCTTCATTAACCACAGGGTCAAGCCAATAACATCATAACCTTGAGCGTGTAAGGCGGCAGCGGCAACAGAGCTATCTACTCCCCCCGATAGACCGACAACAACTTTTCCCATAAACCTTGTCATGATTTTTAACCAATATACTTTCTAGACTAGCATCTCCTCCTTTAAAATTTGGACATGGTGTACCCAAATCTCGTGTGAGGACAAGCTAGTATGATGAGAACAAACCTACTGTTTTTCTCGGCCTTATTTTGGTTAAAAGTCGGGATAATCGCTCAAGCAACCGTGCTGCTAAAAGCAAACTTATCTTTTGCCCAGAATCTTTATCCCGGTCGTCGTTTGCCCCCACCGCCGGCGGTGAGACAACCAACTAAACGTTCAGACAGTCCCAGTGCTGTTAATTGTTCCCAATGTTCACCCTTAAATTTACCCCTCGTTAATTCTCCATCAGTTCGCCCCCCGGTGGCTGCCCCAGTTTCCGGTAATCAACCCCTGAGAGAATACGTTTTTCAAGCTCCCGCTACCGTGCGGCCCGCCGATGCTACGGTGATTAATAATCATCCTCGTCCAACTGTCAATCCACCGGCACCCAGACCTGAAAATCGCGCCAATAAACCCCCCGCACCACAGCAGCGGGTTATTGCTACTAATCAACTCTTTCGCGTTGAAGTTAAAAGTAATAGTGCAGCAGCGTTGGCGAAAATTAAAGAAATTGAACCCCTCGCATTTATCCGCGCGGGAGAAAATGTTATTCAAGTGGGGTTATTTCAGCAACAATACCAAGCAAAGGAAAGAGTACAAGAGTTGACTAAACAGGGTTTTAGCGCCCAGATTATTACCCTCAATAATTAGTAAAGTTAGGGTTGAAAATATTAATAATAATCCGGGTTCAGGTCTGGGAATTATCCCTAAGTCTCCTTAACCCTTGCCCTGCTGCGGGTTAATAAAACCGCTTGTAATACTAAATCCTGTTTAAAAGGTATAGGAGAGTGGGGAGACACAATATTAATTGAAATTGTCAAAAATTAATTTTGAGGGCAAGTTTTTAAGTAGCTAGACACAATTAATTACACATAAGTAGCTGGTTATATAGCGTTTCCCAATCTCATGAGGTACACCAAAATCTTAACTCCTGACTCCTGACTCCTGACTCCTCAAAACCTAAGACTCTGTACCTCACAACTATGGGAATTGCTATAATTAAATTAAAAATGGATTTTAGGTTCGATCCCCCCTGCTCCCCTTGATAAGGTAGGGTTGATTCATGAATCAACCCTACCCTTGATAAGGGTGGTGTCTGATAATTTTTAACGCCTACCTACTTATCTAAGTATCTCTTGCCTGTTGCCTCTTGCCTATCCTAACTAGGAAGTTAACTTTACCTTATTACTTAGCACACAGAGTTAATTTTGTCAAGCAAAATTCTGACCGCATCGATGATCACATCCGGTTGATCCATCCAGACAAAATGACTACTTTTATCCGCTTGTATTTCCAGAAAATCTCTGGATAATTTGCCTAATTCTAGGTGCATCTCCTCCCGGAGTTGGTTGGCACTTTTTAGGGGAATAAAGCGAGTCCAAAGGGAAGGTTTAAAAAAAGAATTAGCTTTAATACTAACTATCGGTAAATTACCAAAATTTTTAGCCTCACTCACCTGACGAGCGCTTTGGTCGAGATTAAACATTTCTCTACTCATCGTCATCCAGTGTTTAGCGCGACAGAAAGAACGCTTAACTCGATGACAAGAATCTGGGGAAAAGCGACGCAATTCTGGTTTTAATAATTCAAAAACTCCTAGAACTCTCAGAACTCGGATAATGCCTAAAATTGAGCCAATAATCGACATCAAAAATCCAGAGATGAAAAATAATTTTAATGCCTTTAATGCTGGCGACATTTTCAGCATTCCTTTGTCGTGTAAACCATCGGTGAGTACCAAACCTACTACTTTTTCTGGGAACAGATGAGCATACAGTCGAACATTATAACTGCCAAAAGAATCACCAACTAAAATATAAGGTGGTTCTATTTTTGCTTGGGTTAGTAATTGATCTAATTCCCGAACAATTTGGTAGCTGGTTCGGGGATAGGGACTAGAATCGCTCCAACCATAACCGGCTCGATCATAAATACAAACCCTAGCTAATTGTGACAATTCTTCTATCAAAAAATATCCCTCAATTCCCCCTAAACTATGGTCAATAATAATAGTGGGACTAGCCTCTCCTGCTAGACAAAAATGTAGGCGATATTTACCCAGATTAATCAAATTACCTGGCGGTGCTTTTTGTTCTTCTAACCAAACAGATAACGTCTGATAAACTGTCGTCGCTACTAGGAGAATTACTCGAATTGATAAAGACATAACTACACCTCTTGTAAAAATCAAAAATTCTCGTGGTTGCTGGACAATTAAGCATGAATAATCATCAATTATACTAAATCCGTTGAGTAACGCACAGAAAACGGGTTTCTCCGAGAAACCCGTTTTCTACTCATGCACTCATGCAAAAAGGGGAATAAATAATCAGTCTTTAATAACCAGATTTAGTATTAAATGGTCGATTTAGCTGTGATTAAAAGAGAGTGCCAGCATTGCAGCCAAAATCTAGTACAAATAAACGCCTGTCCCATGATTTTGAGCCAAGTATTTCGGCTCTCCCCAGTTTGGCGGGTAAAATGTATTCTAAGATACAGTTTTGCGGGCGAGTGAGTGGAACGAACCACAGAGACACAAAGGACACAAAGATCGATCGCTACTATATAAGTTAAACTTATCACGCAAAGAATAAGAGAGCCGTATTTCTAGTCAATTAAGCATAAATACTTAAAATACCCTCAAATGCGAGCTGCTACGCAGTGCCTTCGGCATCGCATTTAGCTAAGAAAAAGCGCTTAATAAGTTGTTAAATTTCGAGAACAACATTAGCAGTATGCTGAAAATTGGCGAAAACCATTAAGATCATAGACCGAGTTTAATCTTATGCTAGAGAAAATACTATACGCTGATTCCGGCGCAGGTCAAACCCAAGAAATGCTACAAGCATTGATGGATCTCCCCGCTATCCGGAAAGCGTCGATTACCATTCTCCGGGTTGTTCCCCCTCAGATTACCACCGAAGCTCTGGCCAGTAAATGGGAAGAGGGGACCCAAATGCTGACTAAAATCCTGCAAGAAGTCAAAATTGAACCCAGCAAAGTCTCCACGATTCTGCGGCAAGGAGATCCCAAAGATACCGTCTGTCAAGTTGCCGACGAAATCGGTGCCGATTTGATCCTGATGGGTTCCCGAGGACTGAAGCGACTGGAGGCAATTCTAGAAAATTCCGTCAGTCAATACGTCTTTCAACTGACTAATCACCCGATGTTGTTGGTAAAAGACGATATTTACGTCAAAAAAATCAAAAAGGTGATGGTAGCCCTCGATAAGTCTAGCTCGGCTGATTTAGCTCTCGATCTGGCTATTTATCTCCTGCGGGATTATCCTTCAGCAGAGTTAATTCTGGCCCGCGTCAACCCCGACTTAAAACCAGAATTTGCCCCCACTTCCGCCAAAGAAATGGAAGAAAACCCAATTTTAGGGCCAGCAGTAGCAAAAGTGAAACGGATGAATATACCCTATCGCTGCCTGGTGACGGGGGGTAAACCGGGAGAACAACTCTGCAAACTCGTCGATGATTATAATGTCGATCTCTTACTGTTGGGTTCGCCCGATCGCCGTCCTTCCGTGGCCAAGAGTTTACCGGATCTCGATCGCCTTCTCGGTACTTCCCTCTCGGATTATGTGCGGGTTAATGTCAATTGTCCCGTCCTTTTAGCTAGAAAAGAAGGGATTTAGTCCTATTGGGTGTAGGCAGGTAAGTCTTGACTCATTTGATTTAAGTTGCTGGCAATGGCTTTCATCGTCATAAAAGCCGAGCTAAAGGCGATTAGCTCATTTAAAGGATAACTTCGACTCTCAACCCCCAAGCTCAGTAATTGCTTCTCAAGAGATTCAATTTCTTCGATGAGCAATCCTAACTTTGGTGGGTTGAGAATGACCTGGGCAGCGATCGCAGTCTGTTGTGCGATCGCTAAAATAATCAGCCATTTTTACTTTTTTGGTGAGGACGGTGGGCAGACGTTTGGAGCGTTTTGCCCGTAAATATGCACCGATATTACCCAGTTCAATTTTCAGAACTTCTCGATAAAGGAAAAGGATGGCGTTGAGGGCTTGGTTTTGGGTGGCGGCGGCAACGTTTTTATCAACGGCAAGATGGGTCAAAAAGGACTTGATCTCTTCTTTTCCCATCTCACGAGGATGTTTTTTCTGATGGAAGAGCAGATAACGCTTAATCCAGTCCAGATATGTTTGTTCGGTGCGGTAAGCTAAAACGCACTTAAACCACCTAAAATAGAAATAGTAATTTTAGAAAAATACTACTTATGCCAGCCAAAGATTTCCTAGATTTAGAAGAAAAGAAAAACTTACAAAAAGCTCTTAAAGAAGAAGAAAGAGCAGAAGTGAGGTAAAGAATTTTAATGTTTCTCTTGCTGAACGACGGAAAAACTCAACGAGAAATAGCTGAGTTTATTGGTTGTTCACTCAAAACAGTCGGGAGCATCTTACTTATGCAATGAGTATTAATATTTATAGCAGTCAAAAACTAGAAAATATTGAACTTGATCACAAAGAGAAATGAGATTATAATAGTTAGACTCTCTTGGATTTGGTGGGTAAAATGTATTCTAAGATACAGTCCTGCTGGCGATCGCAACGCGCTCGCTACGCGAGACCGAGTGGAAGGAACCACAGAGACACAGAGGACACAAAGATTGATCGCTTCTATAGTAAGTTAAACTGATCACACAGAACCTAGAAGAGCCATTAGAGTTCTTCACGTTTATGTGTGTGAAGCTTTGTTAAGAATTAAGGCAACCCCTTAAAATACAAGGGTGATGAGACCATACCATATTCCCTGTAAGACTGTTATCACACAAGATCCATAAGAGCAAAGTTAGTACATAAGCACCTCTAATTGTTCAAATTAAGCTATGGATGATGCACACAAAATCCGAGAATCTACAAAAAGATTGGGCAGGCAACAGAGACTTACTCTTGAGTCGCTATACGAGTCCTCTCAACCCATAATGATATTTAACCTTGATTCTACAGAATCTCAACAAACTTTATCTAGCCTTCAGACTAGAGGGCTTATTGAATTAAGGGAAGATCAAGTTCTCCTCACTGAACTGGGTCAAGCTGTTTGCGAGGCTTGGCAAGAACAAAATGATGAGGAATCAGATTCCTTGTCTGAGACAAATGGTGAACAGAAAAAAGAGTCACCCAGGTCAACTCAACTAAAACAGGCAAAGCTTGAAAAGAGTAATCAGTTTTTAGAACTTTATAAACAGGGATTAAGCTTTCGGGATATTGGTGAGCAGCATGAGTTAAGTAAACAAAGAGTTCATCAAATTCTTATTGATAATCCTGCATTCCATGAATATTTGAAAGAGCGTAAGGAAGCAGCAGCATCAGCCGAGCAGGAAAAGAAAGAACGTGCCAGGCAAGAACTCTATTCGAGAAGCTTAGCTGCACTTTATCCAGAGCGCGTCGCAGAATTATGGGATTATGAGAAAAATGGAGATCTAAAGCCCGAAGATGTTCCTGCCCGAACTTCACTCCAGGATGTGTGGTTTAAATGTCCGATTGATGGGCATTCCTGGAAGCAAAAGCCGAAGGGCATTACTACAAGCTGGACGAGAAGTGGAACCAGTGGATGTCCGATGTGTGCAGGTAGGAAGAAAAAGGCAGAAAAACAACCTGCCCTTACAGAAGTTTATCCGGAACTTATTAGCCAATACTGGAATTACGAAAAAAATAATAACAAACTTAACCTAGATCCAGAAAAATTAACTCTTGGAAGTAATAAAAAAGTATGGTTCAAATGTCCTCATGATGGAAATGAGTGGCAAGCAAGCATTAACTCAATAATAGATCAGCAGTGGTCAGAGGGTAATGCCGGTTGTCGAGTCTGTAATGGTACTGCTGAACGCAAGCAGGGTGAATGGCAACGTAGAGATCCAATAGCAGTTGAGTTTCCTGAAGAAGTCGCTAAGTATTGGTTCTATGAAGCTAATAATGAACTAGGACTTGAGCCAATGAAGTTAACTATTGGATCAAGTAAAGAAGCTTTCTTTAAATGTCCTATTGATGGTCATGAATGGGTAGCTTCTCTTACCTCAATAAAGATTTCTTGGAAAAGAGGAAATAGTGGTTGCCCAGCGTGTAGAGGATTAGTTGCTACTGAGACTACATCATTATTAGCTCTGTATCCTGAGTACGTATCTCAGTATTGGGATTATGAAAAGAATAACAAACTAGACATATTTCCTGACAAGGTAACTAAAGGTTCCCAGAAGGAAGCTTGGTTCAAATGCCCTATTGATGGGTATGAGTATAAATCTAAGATAACGAGCATTGTCAGAGCTTCTTGGAGTGTAGGGAATAGTGGTTGTGCTCGTTGTGGCTTAGGCTGGACTTTAGAAGCGATCCGTCAATTCGTCGCTAGTTTAGAAGTTCATATTCCCAATCTGACTCAAGCGGAGTTATATAAAATCTTTGAGCAATCAGGGGTTTTGGATACGAAAAATGCTGAAGGACTCAAGCTTGTAAAAAATATTATTAAGGGCAAGCTAACAGGACAGAAACTTAGAGATGTAATTCAAGGCAAGGAAACAAAAGTTTCTGAGAATGAAATTGATTCAGTTGATATACTCAAGGCTGATACTGAATTACAAATTATCGATACTGCTCCGTCATTAGATATATCTGGAGCATCTCAATTTTTTGAAGCAAGCAGTGATTCTCAAGATGAGCTTGATGAAGCTGGCAAACTACCACAAATAAAAGTACAGAAAAGTCTGGAATTTTTGAGTAGCAAGATTATTGCTTCAGCCGATCAAGAGGCAGTTGACTTCTTTATTGCTTCAAGGCGTAATCGAATTTGGGCAGAAGTTTTTGAAGATGAATCTGCCGTCGGAGCAATTGAGGCGTTTACAGACGAGGGTTATGGTCGTCAGGTGAGAGATCAATTTCTTGACGAATACAACCAAGCGCGAGATATGGCAATTCCATCAGGTTGGGCATTTCGAGTTGATGGCAAAATCACACCCCCCAACTTGATGCAAAAGCTAGCTGCGGTAAGGCTACGGAGTCAGCAGCGAATGTTAAATCTCTCGTTGACAGGCACAGGTAAAACAATTGGTGGCATCCTTAGTAGCCGCATCATTGATGCCCATCTCACAATCATTATCTGTCCATTAGATACGGTGCCAAACTGGCACGGAGAAATTAAGCATGTTTTTCCAGATAGCCGAGTAACTATCAAAAATTTTAATCCTCATTGGACAGATGTTGAAGGAGGACATCACTATATTCTCCTAAATCATGAGATGTTCCAGCAGCCCTCAACCCCTGTTCATATTCGGCAACTTCTAGAACGATATCAAATTGACTTCATCATCGTGGATGAGATTCATCGTTGTAAACAACGGGGCGATGATCCTTCTAAACGGCGACAGATGGTGCTTGCTCTGATCACTAACGCAGCCGAGAAGAACCCTGATCTTCATGTCCTTGGAATGAGTGCAACTCCTGTTATTAACAATTTGAAAGAAGGTAAAAGCCTGGTTGAATTAGTAACGGGTGTAGAGCGATCTGATTTGAGTGAGAAAGCTACGCTTAACAATTGTATGCGCTTGCATCAAGCGTTTGTAACTCTGGGAATTCGTTCTAGAGTCAAGCCTAAAATCAACATCAAGAGGGTTACACTTCCAGTAGATTGTACTTACTTAGTGGATGAAATTCGGGAAGAAGGCACATCCATCTTAAAAATGGAGCAAATCCTTACTCGTGCCAGAATTCCAGCAATTCTCAAGGAACTCCGCCCAAAAACTATCATTTATACGCATTATGTTGAGGGTATTGTTGATCAGTTAAAAGAGGCGATTGAGGCGGAGGGATGGACTGTTGGTTTTCACATGGGAGGGGATAAGAGTGGTCGTAACGGTTTTATTGATGGTTCTATTGACATTCTGATTGCCAGTAGTGCTATGGCTACTGGTGTCGATGGTTTTCAGCGAGTCTGCGATCGCTTGATTCTGAATATCCCACCCTGGACAAGTGCCGAATTAGAGCAGTTAGAAGGACGATTAAATCGGCAGGGGCAAGTTCATGATACTCTCACAATCCTCATGCCTGTGACTTATGGTTTAGATGATGGAGAACGGTGGAGTTGGGATGAAGGGCGATTAGCGCGATTGCAAAACAAGCAGACGGTTGCTGATGCTGCGGTTGATGGCGTAATGCCTGAAGGTCAGCTACGTAGTGAATCCCAAGCATTTAGAGATTTGCGTAAATGGCTGGAACGCCTGAAGTCAGGTGAACAAAAATCAGTCATTCGCCCTAAAATTTTCGTGCCACTTCCAGATGTTGACCCATCAGATGTTAGACGCCGTAATGTTCAATACGGTGACTTTAGCCGTATGAATGCTCGTTGGAGTAATAGCTACAGTCACACTACTTACGAACGATTACAAGGCAATCCAGAAGAGTGGATGCAATACCATACGCTTTATCAAGAAGCTCGAAAAACTTGGTCAGTTATTCCTTATGAGGAGGCTATCAGGTGGCTTCAGAAACGCTCTGATTTAGTTGTGGCTGATTTTGGTTGTGGGGAAGCATTGATAGCTAAAGCTCTCATCGGCAAGCATACGGTTCATAACTTTGATTTCATTGCTATCAATGATGCAGTTACTGAGTGTGATATGGCTCATGTGCCATTGGAGGATAGCTGTCTGGACGTTGCTATGTTCAATTTGTCACTTATAGGCTTGAACGTTGGTGATTACATTCGAGAAGCATCCCGTACACTCAAACTTGATGGACAACTTTGGATTTACGAAGTAACTTCCCGTATTAAAGATATTCAAGGGTTTGTCAGAGGTCTTGAGACAGCAGGGTTTAGAATAATTGAAAACACTGAGGTATGGAAATTTCGGTATATTCGAGCAATTAAATCAGAGGAGGTTGCTCTCTCTCAAATCAAGGTGCAACTGTAGTGCTTCGAGCAGGCTAACAAACCTGCTGGAGCGGACTGTTGGAAGATATCGGTTGTGTTGCAAAGGCTATTTGCAGCCGTTCAGCAGGAACGTTAGACAGATTCTAGTGCGATCGCCTCGCCCGTAGGTTGGGTTGACGCAAGGAAACCCAACATCAATCAACTCATAACAGAGTGCGATGCCGAAGGCACTGCGTAGCAGTGCGATCGCCGATCTTGTAGGGTGCGTTAATGAAATGTAACGCACCTTATCTAATGTTCAAAATTCGTGCGTTACGCTGACGCTAACACACCCTACTGGACTGACACAGCTAAAATAGGGCAATAGATAAGCTAAACTGAGGACATCAATCATGGGAAGAGGTAGGCGAGATAAAGTTCATCTGACAGTCGCACAACGAGAAAACTTTGAACAAATCAGTGGGGGAGGGTTCATAACAGAGTACGCTAATCGGCATAACACGCTTATCGTAATATTATACGGAAAACTTCTCGCGATCGCTCCATTTGAGCGTAATATACAGAAAGATTCTTTAAAAAATGTGTATTTGGCGTGATATACGGAAAATTTCCGCGTAATATATAGTTAGACACCCAGTTCTAGGTGAGAATATAATCTAATTTGTTGGGTTCTTCGGTTTGTGTTATGTAATGGACGGGGGTTATAAGAGATGGAACCCTTATAGAGAAAGACATTGGACGATTTTTGTCAATTGTTTTTGATCTAGAGCGAGCTAATCAGTGCGATCGCCGATCTTGTAGGGTGGGTTAATGAAATGTAACGGTGCGATTCTTTTCTAGGGGAATAAATAGCCTAGAGTAGCCTGTAGGTTGAACTTCGGCCGTGAGCTTTTGCCGAACGGTTGACGCAAGGAAACCCAACCATATCAAGTTTGCTGTGAGGTTCCGCTGTTGCTACAATTTGATCCCACATCCATAATTCTATCAAGCTAAAATGGAGTGCTATCTAGAAGGAACTTATGATGAAATACAAAATTGTCCTTTATCGTTCTGAAGAAGGAATTACTGTTGGCGTTCCTGCGCTCCCCGGTTGTTGGTCCGAGGGAGATACTGAGGAAGAGGCATTAACCAATATCCAAGATGCAATTCGTGAGTATCTTGCAGCCTTAGAAGAACGCTTGCAAGATGGGGAAATTCGTGAAATTGAAATGCAGGTGTAACTATGCCTAGAATTCCTGGCGTAAATCACCTAGATGCAGTACGAGCCTTGGAGAAGGTAGGCTTTCGGATCATTCGCCAAGGCAAACATATCATCATGAGTGATGGGGTGCGTCAAGTTGCTCTTCCAAGGCACAATCCAATTAAGGCATTTACAATGGGTGGAATTGTTCAAGATGCTGGTTTGACAGTCGCAGAATTTCGTAAACTATTATGAGTACGATGCCAAAGGCACTGCGTAGCAGATCGCCTCGTCCGTAGGTTGGGTTGACGCAAGGAAACCCAACATCAATCAACTCATAACAGAATGCGATGCCGAAGGCACTGCGTAGCAGCACGCCGATCTTGTAGGGTGCGTTAACGAAGTGAACGCACCTTATCTAATGTTCAAAATCCGTGCGTTACGCTAACGCTAACACACGCTACATCATATTTGATCGCCAAGATTAAGTGCGATCGTTTATCTCCGTAGGCTGGGTTGACGGCAGGAAACCCAGCATTGCTTTTCTCTATCAACACTAACCAAAAGCGCGATCCCACCCAAAACACATCGACCCTTATTAGAAGCGGATAATTTCGATCGTGCATCGCGATCGTTGAAAACAGACATCAAATTCTCGAAAAAAGTTCGTTTGCCCAAGAATTAAGGGTATCTGAGAGGTTTTTGCCCAAGCAAAGGCTAGACGAACAGGTTCCAAATTCCCAATTTGAACATACACAAATAACCCTCGTGCTTCAACCCTTGCAAGATTTCCGGCCAATGGCAAGCGGACAGTTTGTTCCTCCCAAATTGCACCCAATTGCGGCCCGATGTCGTAAGGTAATAGATTGACCGTAGATCCGGTATCCAGCAGGGCATTCGCAGAAACAGAAAGGCCTGCATGACTCAGAGTGATGGGAATCGTGGGTAATGCTTCATCGTCGGAAAGGGGAAATTCGACTGTACTAGGCATGGGTAGATGCCTCTCGGTCATCCTGAATCATATGCATCAGAATATTGGCGGCTTCCGTGGCATCGTAGGGCGACCAAATCGGATACTCTGATGCGGAAAAGATAACCTGTAGTTCAGCATCCGGGATTTGTGCAGCTAGGAGTTTGAAGAGTGATAATTTGTCTGTCTGGCTCAGATTGTTGACCAGAAGAATTAACTCAGTGAGTGACATGGCTTAAACTTCTAGATATGCGAGAATAAATTGCTCATCGAAAATTTTGGGTCTGAAACCCCGTCGTTCTACGACGGCTTTACTGTTAAATATTAGCACATTTACGAAATATATGCTAAAATGTGAGGTATGGAAAAAGCCTATTCTTACCGATTTTACCCCACACCCGAACAAGAGTCGCTATTGCGGCGCACATTGGGCTGTGTAAGATTGGTTTACAACAAAGCTCTCCA
>NZ_JASJFB010000755.1:0-1595 GCF_030065455.1 Microcystis sp. M53602_WE12
AGGGATCGGGGGTAAAATTCAGGTACTTTTTCCCTGAAAATTAGGTAACTGACTACCTCAAAATCGGTAAAACCCTACACCCCACACCCCACACCCCACACCCTGCCCCCACCAACAAACTTTTTCAGCAGACCCTACTTACTGTCATCAAAAATATCTAACTGCTGCAGAGAGGGGGAATTATCCGACTTAACTGGTTTAATTTTCTTAATTCCTTGACGCAAACCGATCGCAATTTTACTATGTTTTTCGATTTGACCCATCACCTGCATGGCACGATCGATCACAGAAGCTGGTAAACCGGCTAATCTTCCCGCTTCGATACCGTAGGATTTATCCGCGCCTCCCGGTCGTACTTGGTGCAAAAATACTATCTCATGGGGTAATTCTTTGACCGTTACCTGATAATTGGCCACATTCTCTAAAATTGAGGCTAATTCGTTCAGTTCGTGGTAGTGAGTGGCGAAAATCGTCCGCGATTGCAGTACCGTGGCTAAATACTCCGCTACAGACCAAGCTATGGATAAACCGTCAAAAGTGGCTGTCCCGCGGCCAATTTCGTCTAGTAATACTAATGATCTGTCTGTGGCGTGATTGAGAATATTGGCGGTTTCGTTCATTTCCACCATAAAGGTGGATTGGCCCGTAGCGAGGTCATCCACAGCCCCCACCCGGGTGAAAATGCGATCGCAGATGGAGATTTTGGCCGACTTTGCTGGGACAAAACTGCCGGTTTGGGCTAACAATTGAATTAATCCCACCTGTCGCAGATAACAACTTTTGCCACTAGCATTGGGACCGGTGAGAATAATCAAGTCGGGGTATTCTAAACCTTCCTGATTGCCCAAATTAATCGAATTCGGCACAAAAAAGCCGGCCCCAAGGGATTGTTCCACCACGGGATGACGACCATCTTTAATATCGATAAGACGACCATCGGCGATTTCTGGGCGACAATATCCCTGATAAACGGCGATTTCTGCCAATGCTGCCAACACATCCAAAGCGGCGACTTTTGTGGCCACTTCCCGAATTTCTGGGGAAAATTCGGCCACTTGACGGCGTAAATCGCTAAAAATCTCGTATTCTAACTTATTTAATTCATCTACTGCCGTCAGAATTATATTTTCTTTCTCCTTTAACTCGGTGGTGATATAACGTTCCTCATTGACTAAAGTTTGCTTACGCACATAATCTTTTGGGGCGAAATCGGCTTTACTGCGGGGTAAACTGATATAATAACCGAAAGTTTTGTTATAATTAACCTTAAGATTACTAATACCCGTTCTTTCTTTCTCTGTCGTCTCCAGATTCTTAAACCAATCGATTACTTCCTGATAGTCGCGCCGCAGGGCATCCAATTGGGCATCAATTCCCTCACGAATCACCCCCCCTTCCTTCAGATGCAGCGGAGGAGATTCCACCAGATGCGCTATCACCTGCTGGCCTAATTTTTCTAAATCGGCGGGAATTTGCTGTAAAGCTTTCAAATAGGGCGAATTTCCCGAAGCAACCAAAGCCGCTAAATCGGCTAATTTGACTAAAGATGCCGCTAGGGAAAGTAAATCGCGGGCGTTAGCCGTTCCTGCGCCAAC
>NZ_JASJFB010000189.1:0-2492 GCF_030065455.1 Microcystis sp. M53602_WE12
GCTGTCCTTTAGTCACATCTTTCTTAACATTTCAAACCTTTGTAGCACAAGGCTTTCAAGACTCGGTTAACAATTTGTAATATTCCTTGTTGACACCCTTACTGACAAAGAAAAAACTGAAATCAAGTCAGGATAAGGGTTGGAGTGCTTACTGCAAAAATTGTTAAGAAAGATCCCTATAAGGGATAGCTTATTAAGGGGGGATCGGCACCCCCCTTATCAAGGGGGGCAGGGGGGATCGAACCTAAAATCCATTTTTAATTTAATTATAACCAACCACTTATAATAACTTTTTGGCAAAATCGATCGCTTCCTGAAAAACTGTAACTTGGCCCTCAATTTGGGCAATTTGTACCTCGGTTAATAACTTACCGATAACCGGACTGGGTTTCAGCTGTAAATGGTTAATTAAATCATCGCCCCTTAATAAAGGTCGGGGATGGGCGATAATATTATCGGGATCGAGATAGGAAGTCAACAGAGAAGCGACGATATTTTTGTTAATCCCCATTGATAAAGCAAAAAGGGCAAAGACAGGAAATACTTTTCCCGTATTTAGATAAATAAAATACTGTTCCCGCAGACTTAAATTATCTGCTTCTTTGAGGGGAGGTAAAGACTTAATTACCGTCATTACCGTGCGAATTTCCCCACGGGAATACTTGAGATCGATTAACTCTTTTTCCGCTTCTGCCAAAATATCCGATACCAATAGGGCCAATTTTGTCAACTGTAACTGAGAAGGGGAAAAGATAAATTTTTCCGGTAACAAAGATTCTAAAAATCCCGCTGCCGCTTCCACCCCCATAACTCGCTCCATTTTTGCGGGGGTAATCCGACGCAACCAGAGAGATAATAAGCCATCTTCCCAAGCACTTTTTAGCCATTTATTGCCACGGGAATTGAGCAAAAGGTAATTCAACTCGGATTGCACCCTTTCGGCGGCTACACGGTGCAATAAAGGGGCAAGAGAACGAATAGTTGCACGGGTATGGGGTTCGATCTCAAAGTCCAATTGAGCCGCTTGTCGATAGGCCCTTAATAATCTTAGGGGATCATCCTGGAGATTTTCGCGGGAAATCATCCGCAGGGATTGGCAGCCTAAATCTTTTAATCCCCCTAAAGGATCGAAAATTTCTTGGGTGTGGAGATTATAAGCGAGAGCATTAACGGTGAAATCCCGTCTTTTTAGGTCTATTTCTAGAGATTCTCCCTCCTGTTGTGCGAAATCAAGAGTACCCTGGGGAAAAACGACGCGAGCAATTTGACGAACGGCATCTAAAACCACAAAACCGGCTTTATACTGATGGGCAATAGTTTGGGCAATTTCGATCGCTTTTTCGGGAACCACAAAATCTAGGTCAATATAGTCTTTCTGACGGTTTAATAAAGCGTCTCGCACAGCACCACCGACTAAATAAGCATTTTCTGGCAATTCTTGCCGATTAATCGCAAAAACTTCTTTAACTAAACTATCTAGGTTTTTTTGACAAGACATCGAGAAGAGCAATTTACAAAAATATAATTTTTACCGGCCCTATTTGGGGAGAGACTGAGCTAGATTAACGGAAAAGACCTATAGAGTTAAACCTATGTGTATTTGTATTAACTGCTATTTTGTTGATCGCTGTCTCACCTATCATGCCGTAGAAACACAACATCAGGAACGTCATCTCACCGAGACACCGGACTTTGAAGCGAAGAACCCTTCTATTAACGTTAACATTCGCACCAAAGAAGATTATATCGAAATGGAGTGGGATGTGGTGGGTTGTGAAAGCTTTTTACGCGAAACCGGTAAATGGTCTAGTTTGCGGCCGGGTGAACCAATTCCCACCTAAAACACCTGAACTACCCATACATATCTACTACAAGAGCCGAAAGTTAATCCACAAATATGTCTTGGACAGCCAACGATTCGAGGAATGCGTAATTTAAGAGCGAGGTATTTATGGATAAAGAAGAAGAACTAAGCTAAACGGCGCTTAACCTGCATGATCCAATAGCTATAACCCTTTTGGAGTCTATATCGGTGATCCGAAGTAAAAGCCGTTTAGCTTACTTGAGCAATGGCGAGAATTGACCCCGGAAAAGCAACAAAAAGTTTGGCAATTTGTTCAAATACTTAAATCTGAGTCACAAACAACACCAGAAGCTAAATTTATTCCCCAAACACCATTAAGCAAAAAGTTATGGGAAATCCGACAGCGGGCGATCGCAGCTGGATTGCAACTGCTCAATGAAGACGAAATAGAACAAGAACTTGCTGCACGTCGAGGAGGGTGCAGTGAGTCATGAAATTGCTGGCACTTCCGGTTTCGCGGCGTTGGATGCACTTCAGGGTGCTGCTGCGCTGCAAATTCAAGCTGATGGACTAATCACCACCGAAAAGCCAACCAAACCAATGCACCGAGTCAGGGAAATTCAGATTGTTTCAATCTAATGTAAGGCTTTGGAGTAATCTAAGAGTAAGGAGACCAGGGACCGATGAC
>NZ_JASJFB010000721.1:0-10794 GCF_030065455.1 Microcystis sp. M53602_WE12
CTGAAATGGGGCGAAAGTCTGTGGACTCTGTGTAAGACAGTACATGGTTTTTTAACTGTGGTATGCGACGGTGGTGGAAGCAGAAACTTAAATCGTGAGGTTTAGGAATCGCCGCCCTAAAAGTGCGGCGAGGATGTCAACTAAGCTGAATTCTCTCAACGAACCTGTGCGAGTCCCCACCCTCAGCAAAGGGTTCGGAGGAGACTGAAAAGTCTCCTATACCCTAATTCCCTACTCTAAAGCGTAGATACGACCATCCATGAGCAGACGGGTGATCCCTTTCGCTTCCAGTTGAGCGTGAGCTTTTTCGATCAGGCGACCGTCGGGAACTTTAATCACTTTTTCCTTGCGCTTGGAGAAACGGCGAGCGATGCGATGACTTTCAAAGATGGGGAGGGTGCGCTGCTGGATTTCCTGAGGGGGAACCTTACCCAATTCGGCAAAATCCTTGAGGGGACGGGTGATTAATTCGGCAGCGCGATCAATGACCAAGTAACAGGTTTTGGGAAAAGCCGCTGCCGAGAGGGGTAATATCTCTAATTGGGCTGTTTTAACGATAGTCGGGCCTAAATAGCTCCCCGCTAGTTCCTCCTCCTCCTCGTCTTCATCTTCATCTTCATCCTCCTCTTCATCCCAATCCTCGTCAAGCTCATCTTCCTCCTCCTCTTCCTCGATAGCTTCGACGAAAAACTCGGTTAAATTAGCGTCTTCTAGGGGTTTATCGCCATTAATTTCTATATATTCCGAATTATCTGCTTCTGGCGGGTAAGAGGTATCCATTAACAGGGTTAATTGTTCCACAGAAGCGCTCGGTTGCTGAAAAGCCTGCTCATCCTTAGCTGCGATGTGGGCTGCCCGCAAACTAATCACCTTGATCGCTTTTTCCGGTAAATCCGCTGCTGCTTCCTCCTCCTCGAGGCCACGAGGATTGCGGGCCAAGCGTTTTTTCTGGATTAATTGCTCGTATTCCTCGCCAGAAAAAGAATTTTTGAGAAAACGACTGACCGTAGAACTACTCACGCCATAACGCTCGGCTAAGGTGGAAGTGGTGGCCTCCGTTTCCCGATAAAGCTTAAGAATTTCTTTTTTCGTGGCATCAGTCAGTTTTCTTGCACTCATATTACTTATATAGTTATTTTTTAAGCGATAGGATCTTGCCGATGGCTAGTCAGGGGAAGCTGTTGTCCTTGAGCGGATGTACTCTTAATCATAAAACGCTCTAGCCAATTAAAACTAAGCAATTCGTTTTCTAGTCCCTGTTCTAGTCTATCCTTGACTTCTGTTTCTCACCACTACTCAAGATTAAAAAATTGACGATGATATCAAGTGCTGCTAGTCAAAAAGCCTTATTAGTTCTGGCCGATGGTACGGTTTACGAGGGTTATTCCTTCGGCTCCAAGGGAACCACCGTCGGCGAAGTTGTCTTTAACACGGGGATGACTGGTTATCAGGAAGTCCTCACCGATCCCAGTTATGCCGGTCAAATCGTCACTTTTACCTATCCGGAATTGGGAAATACGGGGGTTAACCCCGAGGATGAGGAGTCAATTCGTCCCCAGGTGAAAGGAGCGATCGCCAAAAATATCTGCCACCGGCCCAGTAATTGGCGTTCTACCCAATCCCTACCGGATTATCTGGCCGATCATCATGTTATTGGCATCTATGGCATCGATACCCGGTCTCTGACCCGCAAAATTCGCTCGGTTGGGGCGATGAATGGGGCAATTTCTACGGAAATACTCGATTATCACGATTTACTGCGGCTGGTGCAGGCGGCCCCCAGTATGGCGGGGTTAAATCTAGTTAAGGAAGTTACCACCAAGGAAGTGTACGAATGGACGACTCCCACCCCGTCCGCCTGGGAATTTGCGCCAATTGATAGCGATCAAGAACCGTTAACGGTGGTGGCGATCGATTTTGGCATCAAACGCAATATTCTCCGACGTTTAGCCAGCTACGGTTGTCGGGTGATCGTGGTTCCCGCCGACACTCCCCCAGAAAAAATCGCCGAATATAATCCCGATGGTATTTTCTTTTCTAACGGACCGGGAGATCCGGCAGCTGTCACCGAAGGAATTGCCCTAGCCAAGCAACTTTTGCAAGGAGAAAAACCCACTTTTGGCATCTGTATGGGTCATCAAATTTTAGGCCTATCCCTAGGGGCAGAAACCTTTAAACTGAAATTTGGTCATCGCGGGTTAAATCAACCCTGTGGACTGCGGCAACAGGTGGAAATTACCAGTCAGAATCACGGTTTTGCGGTGCAGGAAGCCTCTTTAAATCCGCAAGTGGAGATTACCCATCTCAACCTCAATGATCGCACCGTAGCGGGTTTAAAACACAGGTCTTTGCCCTTTTTCTCGGTACAATACCACCCCGAAGCCAGTCCCGGCCCCCACGATGCCGATTATCTGTTTGCCAAATTTGTCGATTTAATGCGGCAAGCAAAAAAGGATCGGTCGTAAATTTTTAGGATATACTAGGGTTTTGATTTTTACGGCTCTAGAGCTAGGAGGGGATTATTCCGGAAGCAATTAACTTGACCGTCAGCTTGCGAGGCACGCGTGAGGTCAGAGATAAGTACCAAATTTTCCGTTTGACGGGTCTTTTAGATGCCTTTTCCGAACCGACTTTTTGTAAGGTGATCGAAGGCTATGTGGAGGAAGGTCCCAAGGATGTGATTATTAGCCTCGCTCAGATTGATTTTATCGATAGCTCCGGTTTAGGGGCTTTAGTAAAATTGGTAAAAAAGGCCAAAACCGAAGGGGGCAGTTTACAAATTGTTACCAATCCCCGGGTAACTCAAACTGTAAAACTGGTGCGATTGGAGAAGTTTTTTTCCCTGCAACCCACCCTGGAAGCGGCGATCAAATATCTGGAAAAAGCGTAAATCGTGGAATCTCCTCTCGAAAAAATTCGCTTACAGCTAAGTGGCGAGGGGTCACAACTCCTAGAGGGTCTTGACCGATTATCGCCTGCTTCTCTGGCCTATCTAGGGGATGCTGTTTATGAATTATACATCCGCACCTATTATTTACTGCCGCCCCAGCGTCTGGGAGACTATCACGCTCAGGTGGTGGGCAAAGTCAGGGCCGAACAACAGGCTTTAGATTTAGCACAACTGCAGCCCTATCTGACAGACCAAGAAAAAGAAATTCTGCGCCGGGGACGCAATGCGGTCACGGGAAAACGCCGTCGTCTGACAGCCCAAGTCTATCAGCAGGCCAGCAGTTTAGAAACCCTGTTCGGCTATCTTTATCTGCAAGACCCCTCAAGATTACATCAACTATTAGAAAAACTAGAATTATAGCCCTCAGGGACGATTCCCGACTTTACTCTTAATCCATCCAATCATGAGCGATCGACCATTTCGTGGCAAGTCCGATAATAGTAATTTTCGCCGGCCCTCGCGGCCGAAAACTGGGCCAATTCTGGCTAAATCCCCGGCAGTAACTCCAGAAAACCAAGAAGCTGATGATCTGCTCTACGGTCGCCGGGTGGTTTTAACGGCCATGGAGGAGGAGCGCCAACTAAATCGGATTTGGGTGGTCAATCGACTCCGTTACGATCCCCGTTATCATACCCTCTTAGAAAAAGCCAAAGCCAACGGTACGGTAATTGATGAGGTGGACGATCTGCGTCTCGATCAGATTACCAATAAGGCCAATCATCAGGGGATTGCGGCCCAGATGTCTCCCTATGAGTATATCGAATTAGCCGATCTGATCGAAAAAGCTAAGGGCAGAAGTCGCCACCCCGTCATCGTCATCGCTGAAGGTATTACGGATCCCCATAACCTTGGGGCAATTATTCGCACCGCCGAAGCTATGGGTTGTCAGGGGGTAGTTATTCCCCAACGTCGCGCCGCCGGGGTGACATCGACGGTGATGAAAGTGGCGGCCGGATCCTTGGAATATTTACCCGTCGCCAGGGTGGTTAATCTCAATCGTGCTTTAGAGGAATTAAAAGCGGCTGGTTTTTGGCTCTACGGCACGGCGGCAAAAACTGGTAAATCTTTACACACAATCAATTTAACGGGTGCGATAGGATTGGTGGTAGGTTCGGAGGGAGAGGGTTTGAGTCTGCTAACCCAAAAGTCCTGCGATGAGTTGGTATCTATCCCTTTGGCAGGCAAAACCCCCAGTCTCAATGCTTCGGTGGCGGCGGGTATGGCTCTTTACGAGGTTTACCGGCAACGCTGGCAAAATTCCCCCGATTGAAAATCTGTATTTTTCGACACTCCCAATAGCCAAAAGGAGAAAGTATAAATAAAATAGGAAGGAAGTTTGCGAAATGTAAACGAACGTAACAAAACCACCAGAGTAGATTTAGATGGGGAACGAGATGAAAGAATTTTTGATTAGCTTACTGGAAATGTTCGGATTAGCCTACTGGGTCGAGATTAAAACCGACTATCCCAGATGTACTTATTATTTCGGTCCTTTTCTCGCTAAAGACGAGGCTGAAGTCGCTCAAGCCGGTTATGAAGAAGATTTGAAAACAGAAGGAGCGCAGGGGATTAAATTGGATATAAAACGTTGTAAACCGAAAGATTTAACTATTTTTGAGGAAAAAGAAGAAAGCAAGCTCCTGAATACCCTAAAGGTGTTACGCAGTCAAGTTTCTTAACAATTTTCAGTGATCGGTAATCAGTGATCAGTAATCAGTGATCAGTAAACAGTAAACAGTGAAAAAACAGCATAAGGCTGCTACTTAGGGTTTGCTGAATAAATCTAAAAACCTTGTTGGATAAGACTTTTGGACTTTTTTCCCCTCAAAAAGTGCCAGCCATTGCGGGGATCGGGGGGAAAATTCAGGTACTTTTTCCCTGAAAATTAGGTAGTTGACCAGCTGAAAATCGATAAAACCCCACACCCCACACCCCACACCCCACACCCTGCCCCCAAGAAAAACTTTTTGCCGCAAACCCTAAATATCAATGGGAGCGATTTAAAAAACAGCTATATTCTGCTTCTGTCAGTCTTCCCGCTTCGTAGAGAGTATCGGTAATTTCTGCTAGGGTTAAAACCGAATAAGGTTGATAACCATGGCTACGAAGTTTATCTTTAACGGGGCCACCATGGTCGATAAAAACCACGATATCATTAACTAATAATCCCGCCGATTTAATCTTTGCTGCCCCTTCGATCGCACTTTTGCCAGAAATTAAAATATCGTCCACCACTACCACCGTTTCCCCCACTTGAAAATTACCTTCAATTACTCTTCTTGTGCCGTGAGCTTTTACTTCTTTGCGGGGGAAAATCATCGGATGATTTAATAATAAAGATAAACCCGTAGCTGTGGGTAAAGAACCGTAGGGTATGCCAGCAATACGGTCAAATGTCAAGGTTTTTAATATTTCTCCATAGGCTTCAATTACCTGCTGAAAAATATTAGGATTAGAGATAATTTTTCTCAGATCAATATAATAGGAAAAAGTTTCTCCCGATGCTTGCACATAATCGCCAAACAGCAAGCAGCCAATATCAAATAATTGTAGAATTAAATCCTGATGAGGATGTTGTTTTAAAAGACAAACGTTAGCAGTCCAAGTCTCATCTTGGCTCGATTCTTGCTGGTGGTTTTGTTTAATTTTGTTGACTTCCTCGCGTAAATCCTTGACTTTTGCCCCCAAATCGGGTTGAGATAAAAAGTCTTGGGGTACAGGAATTAATAAACCCTCGCCATGACTATTTAAACCCACAGTAATTAACTCGGAGAATTGACTTTTTTCTTCCCAAATACTGCGTAATAAAATCAATCTTTCGGGGGCAAAATTGCGAATCTTTTTCAATATCTCCGGTTGAGTGGTTCCCACTTCTAAAAACACCTGTTCGGGAGTTCCCCAGGTGCAAGCTTCTTTGACAACTTGCAGATAAAAAGGATTGTCGCGACTGGGAAATTCTTGCAGATTAATCGCGCCTTGATTGGAAGTATGACAGAGGATAAAAGCACCATGCTCGGGGTAAACTAAAAAAGGAGCAACGTGATCCTGTCCGGAGTAGGGATTGAGAGTAACCGCGTCCACCTGCCAAGTTTTAAAGATAGTCTCGGCTAAAATACTGCTGGTATTAATATCACCGTGTTTAGCATCCAAAATTACCGGGATATGAGCGGGAATTGCCGTTAAAATTCGCTGTAATAATTCTAATCCCTCTGCTCCCAAAGCTTGATAAAAGCCTAAAGTTGGTTTGTAGGCACAGACAAAAGGAGCAGTTTCATCGATAATAAACTTGAGCCACCGTTCTAAATTAACGATTAATTCTCCCGGGGTGGAGGGCATCATTTCGGGGTTAGCATCTAAACCGAGGACAAGTAGAGTCTGGTTTTGACTAATGGCGTGGTTTAACTTTTGAAAAAAATTCATCGGTTTCTAATCTCAGGATTCTGGATTAGTTTCTAATTCTACACTATTTGGCCGAAAAATAGGCTGTAAAATTGTCTGGTGCAGACTTTTTCTGGTGTCAGCGTCAAGGAATTTCTTTTGTAAGGGTTGCCATTCTTGCCATTTTTGGTGACGGATATTTTGGAAAATTTCTAGTAAAGTCGGCATTTCCTTGGCAAGACAATTAGGGAAAATTTGGCTGAGAAAATCCGAGAGAACACAACAATCCTGCATTTCTCCGAGAATACCTTGAAGGTTTTTAATATCCTCTAGATACTCTCGATACTTGTCGCCATAAAACTGAGTAAATAACTCCATATTATAGCGGGAACGCTTGGCTTCTTTACGGAGATCGTGCAGTAATAATCCTTCTTTTTCCAATAAGTCATCAATTTCTTGACTAGAAAACTCTTTTACTTTTTGATCTTCCTCTAAATTTACCCCAACTAACCAGCCTTCATGGAGTAAAAAGTGACTCGCTTGCGGTAATAATAAGTCAGGTAAAACCGTGGCAATATCTAATTTTCCTATCGGTTGATAGGTGGGATTATCCAACCAACTGGCAAAATCTGCCTTAAAATTGAGAAATTTATCGGACTTCAACAGCTTTTCTACCTTAGCAAAAGCCTTCTCCCTTCGGTGTTCGAGAACTTGTAAAACTTTCTTCAGTAAATCCTGTTCTTTCGGGGGTAAAATTGGCTGATAATGGCCGACAAAAGCCGATTTTAACACATCTAAATCCCGCAATTCTCCTAAAATTCTGCCCAGATTACCCACCCGTTTTTGATCGGCAGATTTCGGCATGGTTAAAGCGGGGGCAAAACCGGTTAAGGTACTGCGAAGACGGCGCATTCCCACACGAATTTGATGTAATTCTTCCGTATCCTGATCGAGTAAAACCCCAGCTTCGTGTTTAAGAACTTTATGAAAATGTTTATCAATACCGATATAGGCCCAATCGGCAACAGTTTTAGCCCGAGGATTAAATTTGTTAGTCATTTGTCTTTAGCGAGGAAATAATGTCAAGATGGTGATAAGCTAAACGGCTTTTACTTCGGATCACCGATATAGACTCCAAAAGGGTTATAGCTGTTGGATCATGCAGGTTAAGCGCCGTTTAGCTTAGAATCTTTAAATAAAGACTGGAACTAATAGATCCCATTTATTCTACACAATAGGATGAAGCAGCCGCTTTAAGAGAAGTTTATGGATAGTTTTTGGCTAGATTATGGGGGGGAAATCGCTTTTCGCACTGGAGAGCATCTTTTCTTGACGGGAATAGCCATGGCTATGGGTAGCTTAATCGGTATTCCTCTAGGTATTTTGATTAGTCGTCAAGCTATTCTCGCCCCACCAATTATAGCGATCGTTAACACCCTACAGACTATCCCCAGTTTAGCCCTATTTGGTTTTTTAATTTCCGTGCCTTTTTTGGGAGGAATCGGCAAAATTCCCGCTATTGTTGCCCTAACTCTCTATACCTTACTGCCAATTGTTTTAAATACCTATCTGGGCATCAAAAAAGTTGATCCCGAATTAAAATTAGCCGGGTTATCCCTAGGCATGACCGACGGTCAAATCCTGCGCTATATCGAATTACCCCTGGCCAGGGCGACAATTTTGGCAGGAGTGAGAATTGCGACGGTGATTGCTATCGGTGTGGCCACGATCGCAGCTGCCATCGGTGGCGGTGGTTTGGGAGTGTTTATTTTTCGCGGTATTGCCACGGTCAACAATCAGTTAATTTTGGCGGGGGCAATTCCTGCCGCTTTTTTAGCCCTTGTTGCCGATTGGAGTATCGGTTGGTTAGAAAAGACCTTTTCCCCTTCGCAACGTCCGAAAAAGCCCTCTAAATGGCAATGGGGCTTAGGTTTAATCGGGTTGGCCTTGCTATCTTTCCTCTTGACTCAAATTTTCCATTCATCCCCCGGCACAGTGGTGATCGGTTCCAAAAATTTTACCGAACAGGTGATTTTAGGGGAAATTTTGGCACAGGAAATCGAAAAAGAGACGAATTTACGGGTTGAACGTCAATTTAATCTCGGTGGTACTCTGATCTGTCATGAAGCGGTGAAAGCGGGTAAAATCGATGGTTATGTGGAGTATTCCGGCACGGCTTTCACGGGAATTTTACAGGAAAAACCCCTTAACGATGCCCGATTAGTCTCTGAAAAGCTGCAAGAGATTTATCCAGAAAAATTTAATCTAGAAGTGTTTCCCAGTTTAGGATTCGAGAATACTTTCGCCATTGTTATCCGGGGAGAAACCGCCAGTCAATACAATCTTAAAACTCTCTCGCAAGCGGCTAAATATACTCCCAATTGGCAAGCGGGTTTTGGTTATGAATTTTTGGAAAGGGAAGACGGTTACAAGGGATTAGCGAAGACCTACGGCCTCAATTTTGCCGGACCCCCGAAAGTGATGGATTTAGGGTTAATGTACCGCGCTTTAGCCGAAAAACAAGTGGATTTAGTGGCGGGAAATTCCACCGATGGCTTAATTCCCGTGCTAGATTTAGTCATCCTAGAAGATGATCAACGCTATTTTCCTCCCTACGAAGCGGTACCGATTTTTAACCGGGATAGTTTGCGAAAATATCCGCAATTGCGACAGGTTTTAGCGAAACTCACTGGCAAAATTACCTCCACAGCTATGCAGAAATTAAACTATCAGGTGGATGGCCGCGATCGTAGGGTGGAGGAAGTGGTTAAAGAATTTCTAGTCTCCCTCTCTTAACCATTTAGTGACTCCCCCGGGTTGGTCGATTAAACTAATGCCTTGGGCTTTTAATTCTGCGCGAATGCGATCGCTTTCGGCGTAATTTTTCGCTTTTTTTGCCTCTGTCCGTTGTTGGATCAGATTTTCGATATCCGCTGCACTAATTCCCTCAGAAACAGGGGTTTCTCCCTGGTCAGCGGCCATTTCTAAGCCCAAAACCCTAGACAATTTCACCAAAGTATGCCATTTTACCGCTAATTGGGCCAGATTGCTGTCTGTCTTACCCGCATGGGTTAAATTATTACCCTCCTTGCGTAATTCCTTAGCGATTTCAAATAACACCGCTAAACCACCGGCAAAGTTAAAATCGTGATTTACCGCCTCTTGAAAGCGATTTTCTAGCTCTTGGTCGGTAATTCCGGGATTATCGGGCGGAAGATGCTTATAACCAAAGGATAAACCCTCTTGTAAAGTATGCCAGCCATTAGTGGCCGCCTGCAATCCCTCATCGGAAAAATCGATCGGTTTGCGGTATTGGGCGCCTAAAATTAATAATCTCACGGCTAAGGGGTCATATTTTGCCAATAACTCGCGAATAGTGATGAAATTACCGAGGGATTTTGACATTTTTTCCCCGGCCACCTTGACCATGCCATTATGTAACCAATAGTGGGCCAGAGGTTTACCCGTAGCGGCTTCACTTTGGGCGATTTCGTTTTCGTGGTGGGGAAAAATTAGATCACTTCCCCCCACATGAATATCGATAGTTTCTCCCAATTGTTCTTTGACCATGGCCGAACATTCAATATGCCACCCCGGACGACCTTGACCCCAGGGAGAATCCCAACTAGGTTCCCCCGATTTTGCCCCCTTCCAGAGGGCAAAATCAAAGGGGTCTTGTTTCTTAATTGCTTCCGGGTCGTCGGTTTCTACCCGGCCGCTGGCGCCGGCTTGCAGATCATCCAGTTTTCGCCCTGATAGTTTGCCATAATCAGAAAAACGACGGACGGAATAGTAAACATCGCCATCGCTGGGGTAAGCATAGCCTTTTTGTTCTAATTCATAGACTAGGCGCTTGATACCGTCGAGGGTATGAGTGGCCCGGGGATAAGCGTCCGCCGGTCTGACTCCTAATTTTGCCATATCCTCAAAGTAGGCCTGGATAAATTTCTCGGCCACGGCTGCCATGGTGGTATGTTCATTTTTAGCCCGATTGAGAATTTTATCGTCAATATCGGTGAAATTCTGAATATAGCGCACTTTATAACCGAGATACTCCAAATAACGCCGCACCACATCCCAAACCACACAGGTACGCGCATGACCCAAATGGCAATAATCATAGACGGTAATGCCGCAGCAATACATGGAGACAATGCCGGGGATGAGGGGGGTAAAGGGTTCTTCGCGACGACTGAGGGTGTTGTAGAGGATTAAGGTCATGGATGGAGAAATTTTTTTCTGGGGGAAAAGGCTAGTCCAATTTTATAGCAGTTATTTTCAGTTATCAGTGATCAGTTATCAGTGATCAGTTATCAGTGATCAGTTATCAGTGTAAGTATCTAAGCACAATTAATTACACATCTAAGCCACTACTCCGTCAGACTTCTGCGGTGGTGAGCAAACAGAGAACTGAAAACTCAAATCCGATCCCTAATAGCTGTATCCCGTCTCCTGTCTCCTGTCTC
>NZ_JASJFB010000379.1:0-1699 GCF_030065455.1 Microcystis sp. M53602_WE12
ATCGAGAATTTGAAAATAAAGAAGAACTGGAAAAAGTAGTCAATCAGCTTTTAAATGAAGGGGGATTGATTATTAAATGGAGTAGAAAACTTAAAAATAAGGGTAATGCTGTCAATGTAACTTAAATGCGTAAAAGCTTAGGACAAGCCAAGCTGACTGAGAAAGTCGAGGGCATGGATAAAAGGGTTAGGTGTTAGGTTTTAGGTGTTAGGGGTTGAATTTCGCTGAACGGATCAGCCAACCGATCACCCCGCCGGTAATGCCGCTAAGGATCGAACTGATAAAAGCGGTGATTACCACTACCCCGATCTGCTTCCAGTTTTTCAGTTCTCCTACTTTTTCGGCAAGATCGGCCGTTTTGTCGATCGAGGGTTTCCATGCTTCTAGACGGGCTTCGATCGAGGTGAGTCGCTTGTCGATATTTTCTGTCTTTCCATTCAGGGACTTTATATCTGACTTGATTTCTGATTGTCCATTTTCTAGGCTAGTTAATCGGGACTCGATCACCCTCATACTACTAACGATTAAATCTTCTAGCCTTTTTAGATCATTTTCGGTAACTGCTGTCATGAGGTAATCTCCTAGCTAATCTGTTTCAAATATGACTGACGGGCGTGCATTAGGTGAACGCAAAGCGCTCGCTACGCGAGACCGCTCTAATCTTCTCTCTGGGCGATCGCATATAGGGGAGCTAATTCAGTCCGAAGCGATGCGATCGCCGCGTTCATTTTGGCTTCGATCGCCGCGTCGATCTTTTCCTCGAAGTTGGGCAACTTGCTAGGGCTATCTCCGAAAAAGGTTTCGAGAATCTCTACTATGGCGGTTCCCATTGCCGGTTGAATGTTCCCGGCCTTATCTTTTCGAGTGATATTGTTTTGAGTGCAATACTTAGTAAGGCTGTCTTCTATATCTTTTGGGAGATAACAGGATACTGGTCTATTCTCAGTAGCCATGATTTTAATTGATTAATACTAATACATTACCTTTTAAGTCTAACCCTGTAAACTACTAAGTACAAGACTTATTAGATAAACTAATGAGGATTAGTAAAATACCTGTAAAATACTAATTAATAGGTAGTTGACTTAGTAAGAGACTAGAAATATACTAAAGATATAAACCAAAAGCGACCGCTACCGACTACCAATCAGAAAAGCGATCGCCTATCATCCAAAAAAGGATATCTCTATTATGCAACTAATCGAAGCAATGGCAACCGACCGCGCCCGGCGGGTTAATACTAAATACGGTGAGAGAACCGTTATAGACGCAAGAAGCATCGTCCCGTGAAGCGTCAACCCATCCGAAGATCGTTCAATTAAGTTTGTTCGATCTGTAGGGAATCACCGTCCGGCCCCGGCGGTGAGGATGTCAACGGCTATTAGTTGTCAGTTTACCGATTACCGATCACAGCCAAAACCAACCTTTGCCGCTCGATAATTTAATTAAATTTACAATTCTCACTTCCCAATTCAGAACTGATAAACTATAACCTGTAATCTATAATTCACAATTTATAATTCATAAGACCTCTTGCATAATTTTTTTATGGTATAGTGGAGGGTTTTGCTTTTTTCTCAATTCTTAGATTGAAGTGGAAAAAAGAATAAAATGTGATCTTAGGTCAGGAAATCATCTATAACTTTTGGCTCTTCGGTAATTGTTATGCAAATAATTAACTTAAAATAAAATTCGATGA
>NZ_JASJFB010000702.1:0-13983 GCF_030065455.1 Microcystis sp. M53602_WE12
CCGGTTCTTCTGGTTTCTGTGTGGAAACGAGGTCTATACTGATAGTTTCTTCCGCCAAATAGCGATTAAAGTTTTGCCGGATAAGCATTTCACCTTACATAAGCAAAAATTATCACACAAAGTCGAGAAGAGCCATTTTCCCTTGATCGCTCCAGCATTTATGCTAAATTTACTGGTAGAATACTGGGGATTTACCCCGCCCACTTCAGTCTGTTAAACTCCACTGTTCATAGCTCTGAAAATTTCACGAACAGAGATTTTTTCGAGCAAACAACCTATAAAAAAGTTGTCTAGCCGTAATTCCTATAATTCAATTACAGCTGCTATTAATTTCCAGCAGGGAGCTTCTCCTTCCCAATTTGCCGAAGAGACCCAAGGCAGACTAAGACTGACGGTAACAAAACAGTTTTGCTGAGGTTGATAGCCTGTATTTAATTTCTCGACAAATACGGGATCAGTTATCTTTGCTTCTGTCAAACTGTTACCATTCGCTGTTGTAATTGTGCCACGCCACTCAAAATTTCCTTTTGAATTTTCTTTTTGATATACTCTAAAACTCTGCACATGAATCAACTGGAGAGTATAACGTTGATTGAAATTAAGGTTTTTCAAATAAGAAGGATTAACATATTTAATTGAATTGTGCAGTATTTTTGTTGGGGTTCTACAATACTTTCCCAAATCATTGATATTGAATCTACCTACACATTTCCATTCACCGGGTAAAACGGAAAGATTTTCCGATTCAAACCCAAAATCATTGCCAGTATCAGCAAGGGGAATTTCGAGAATATCTAAAACTTTTGGTTCTTTATCAGAAATTAGTCTAACTGATCGTGGAACCCTGCCATCTTCTGGATAAAGAGAATCACACACAGGACGAACCCAATTTCCTGAACTAATATCAATTCCAGCGATACAGCGTTCATTTAATTTCCATGAATTAGCAAGACAGACAATTTTTTTCAGAGATGACATATATTGATATTCCCCCATTTCTCCTTTAAATATTCCGCCACTAAACGACGGTGACAATTATGAGGTTTTGCCTCACTACAGAGTAAACAAGCGTTATTAATTACATCTGGAGAAACTTTTGTTTCAATCCTCCGGCTACTAATAAGTTGTCTAAATTTTTGTTCGTATATTGTCCAATCAACTTTTTTCTTTTTATATTCATCAAGAATATCTTGAGTTGGAGCTAAGTCTAAAACATGAACATAGTCAATGCCACCGATGACTTTTAAAAAATATTCTAGGTCAGCTTTTTTACTAAATCCTGCTAACTGGGAAACATTATTTAAACGAGTATCTATAACTCTCTTAACACCAGCTTTTTGTAAGTCATCAAAGAACTTCTGTGCAGTCTTTTGAGTAAAGCCGATTGTAAAGAGATTGATTGTCCTGTTCATCTTGATTACCACTTGTTTCTATATAAGCAATTGCATCACCCTGAAGCTTATAAGCTTTCTCCAAACATTCTGCTTTTGTGAGAAGATTGCTATTTGGCTCGACAAATAAAGAAAGCTGAATTTCTTTTTGACTACTTGCTGAAAAATCGGTCAAACTATGTTTAAACAGCATTCTTTCTTCCAGATGGTCATGAGATTCCAAGTCACCATTTTTGAGAATATGATAAATATCTAAATCGCAATGACGTAGATGTTGACAAACCAGAATCGCTCTATGACATTCAATCGGGTCTTTCTCCGCACACATAAGGGCAATTCGATGTTTTTTCACTCCCTGTAAAATTCGTTCAATTCCATGATTAAAAGCAGATGTTTTCGCAATTTTTTCGTATAAAGCTTGACCATTGACATAACATTCTTGGCTGCTCGGTCTGGCTCCTAATTCCTTGCCCAAAAACACATAGTAAATGCCTTCACTTTTTAAAGCATTTGACAATATTGACTGATTAAAATGCTTGAGAAATCGGCTATAAGGATGAGAACGAACATCAGCAAGGGCAGTTATATTATGCTTCTTAAGTAGAAGCATAAATGAGGCAATTTCGTGATTAGAGTGGCCGATGGTGAATAACTGCATCAATATTATTATTCCTTCGATGAAAGCCTACAATAATCATTGTAGATCAACGATTGCCTAGAGAGGGGAACAGGCCATCGGGCCAGAAATGACTCTATAGGCAGAATATCCCAACTTCTAACCCTGGTTATCGGTCAGGGGTCGATGTTTTTCGATCAAATCGATCGCCTGGGTGACACTTTCGGGGAAAATTACCACTAAACCACCCTCAGAAACCGTACTTAAAGCCTTCTCTAAAGCTTCCGTTTCATCGAGAATAACTTCCGGCCGCAAACTGGCATTTTCTTGGCTAATTCCCCTGAGAATTAAATCGGCCACTTCCCCCCGGCGGCGACCGCGAGTATCGTTATCTTCCTTAACAATAATTCGATCGAACATAAGCGCCGATAATTTCCCTAATAAAATTAAATCATCATCACGTCGATCGCCAGGTCCCCCGACCACGCCGACTTTTTCCCCGGACCAATTGCCGACAAAACCGCCGACGGCTTCGTATCCGGCGGGATTATGGGCATAATCGATTAAAGCGTGATGGTGTCCCAAGTCAAACAGGTTCATCCTGCCGGGGGTCTGGGCCACGGAAGGTTTAAAGGTCCGCACCCCTTGGCGAATTAACTCGATATCGATACCCTGCACAAAAGTGGCTAAACAGGCGGCCAAGGCGTTAGCAATCATAAAAGGAGCCATTCCCTGCATAGTCACGGGAATATTGACCGCTTCCTCGATTCTCAGCGTCCATTCTCCCTCTAGAATCGACAGATAGCCATTCTCATAGATGGCGGCCATGCCACCCCGACGGATATGGTCGTGAATAATCGGGTTATCGGGACTCATGGAAAAATAAGCGACTCTTCCCTTGACTTTTTCGGCCATACTAGCGGTCAAGGGGTCATCGGCATTTAAAACCGCGTAACCCTCGGCGCTAACCACCTCGGCCACAACGCTTTTTACCTTCGCCATTTGTTCGATGGTGTCGATATCACCGATACCCAAATGGTCGGCGGCCACATTTAAGACCACCCCCACATCGCACTGATTAAAGGCTAAACCCGATCGCAGGATACCACCCCGGGCCGTTTCTAACACGGCAATCTCCACCGTGGGATCCTTCAAAATCATACTGGCACTGTAGGGACCGGTGTTATCGCCCTTTTCTACCAGATAATCATCGATATATACGCCGTCCGTCGTGGTAAATCCGACTACTTTCCCCGTTTGTCGGCAAATATGAGAAATTAAGCGGCTAGTGGTGGTTTTGCCGTTAGTTCCCGTAATCGCCAGAATTGGCACGCGACTGGGAGTCCCGGGGGGGAATAACATATCGATAACTGGGGCGGCGATATTGCGGGGTAAACCGCGACTAGGGGCGACGTGCATCCGAAAACCGGGGGCGGCGTTGACTTCTACGATCACCCCGTCCACTTCTTTCAGGGGTTTGCGGATATCATCTGTCACCACATCGATCCCGGCAATGTCCAAACCGATTAATTTTGCCACTCTTTGGGCGATCCAGACGTTTTCGGGGTGAATTTCGTCGGTACGATCCACGGCGATGCCGCCGGTGCTTAAATTAGCGGTGGCCCGCAGATAGGCGATCTCTCCGTGGGCTAAAATGCTGGTCAATTCATAGCCCTGTTTCTCTAGCACATTAAGGGCGGTTTTGTCAATAGTTATTTTAGTTAAAACGTTGGCATGACCGTCACCCCGGTTGGGATCTTGATTAGTAATTTCGATTAATTCTTCTACAGTTGAGCGCCCATCACCGACGACGTGAGCGGGAATCCGTTCGGCCACGGCGGCGACTTTGCCGTTTATGACTAAAATTCGGTGATCACTGCCTTTATAATACCTTTCTACGATCACGCTGCGGGTTTTCGAGGCGGCACTGGCTAGATCATAGGCTTCCTCTGCTTCCTGTTGATTTTTGATGTCGATGCTGATACCCCGGCCGTGGTTGCCATCGAGGGGTTTAATCACGATGGGAAACCCTCCCACTTCCTCGATTGCCGCTGACAACTCATCCAAGTATTGAATCACCGTACCCCGGGGGACTGGAATCCCACCATCCTTGAGGATAGTTTTTGTGCCTTCCTTGTCACAGGCCAACTCAACGGCTAAGATCCCCGAAAAACTGCTTAAAGTGGCTTGAATGCGCTTTTGGTGAACGCCATAGCCCAATTGCACCATGGCACGAGCGCTCAGGAGTAACCAGGGAATATTTCTAGCTTGTGCTTCTTTGACGATGGTTTCGGTACTCGGACCAAGGGCAGCATTATTGCATAAATCGCGTAAATCGGCTAAATCCTGGGCCAATTCTTCCTGAGGATAGGTTCCCGTATCGACAATTGATTGACACAAACGCACGGCAGCCCGACCCGCATAACGTCCCGCTTGCTCGTCAACGTACTCAAACACCACGTTATAGACTCCGGGGGTGGAGGTGGCTCTAGTGCGACCAAACCCGACGGGAGTTCCCGCCAGTTCCTGCAATTCTAGGGCGATATGTTCGATAATGTGGCCCATATAAGTACCAGTGCGGACTCGTTCAAAGAAACCGCCGCGATAACCGGGGGAGCAGTAATGTTCGACTAAACTGGGCAGAACGTCGATTAATCCCTCGTAAAAGCCGGGGATTTCATTCGATGGCTTCTCTGCGAGATCTTCGAGATCCAGACGCATAACAATGAGCTTGTCGCGACGAATACTCCAGTAGTTGGGACCGCGCAGGGTTTGGGTTCTGAGAATTTTCATGATATAGCTGGTGTTCGCTGTTGAGAAGCACAAAGAAGCCGTTGTTTATTGTCTGGTTTTCCGAGATGGGTAAACTGTTCATCGTGAACAGTTTTTCAGGAGTTTTTTTACGCCAATTTAGGGATCACTTGCTGTTTTTTGAGATGATAGCCATCACCGTAGGCAAGAATATGTACCCGCAGATTATGCAGACTCAGGGGTTCGTTTGCGGTGACGTGATGGTGGTTGGTGTGGGACATTTCCCTAGCATCAATTACCGTCACTGTACCGCAGCCGATTACTGTCATCATGCCATCTCGTTCAAACATAGCGCAGGTATCCTCATCGATGCCAATTCCTAAACGTTCGGGATAACCAGAGATAGCGCTCATTAACCGGGCCATGCGATTGCGATTGTGGAAGTGTTGATCGACAATGACTTCAGGAATGAGACCTAATCCCATGGCCATATCCACCAGGGCCCGATTGGGTGCTTCCCCGCTGCTGCCCCCAGCAATCATGTGATGACCCATAACGGCAGCCCCGGCGCTAGTTCCAGCCAAGGTCAGTTCTCCCTGTTGCACTCTTTGTCTGATTCTTTCCATCAGGGGGGTATCGGAGAGCAAACCGCATAAACGCAGCTGGTCGCCTCCGGTCATAAATACACCTGTACACTCTTCGATGTAGGCTTGGAATTGGGCATCTTCTCCCTGCACACGATCGCGAATATCGATAACTTTGACGTATTTTGCCCCCATTTCCTCGAAAATCTTCTGATAGCGATCGCCGATTAAAACCGGTTCTCTGGAAGCGGAGGGAACAATAGCGATCACTGCTTCGCTACCCCCAGCGCGATTCCAAAAGGTATGCAGTATCTCTTTACCGTGGACTTTATCCTCGGCACCTCCAATGACTAAAATCGCCGTTTTGAGAGATACGGGGGTAGGATTTTGGGAATGTTGGGTTTCTAGCTCGATGATCATGTCACTGAACGAATAGACATTTTTAGGGATGGAAGGTTTTTCGGGAAGATGGACAGGTATCTTGATGTTATTTTCCCTGAACAGTTAACGGAAAAAAATGCGGTTTAGGAATATTTTTCGGGACATCAAGCAATAGTAGAGGCGATTTTAGCAATTTTCTTCGATCCACTGGCAATGACGGACTGTTAGTTAACTTTAAGTCTAGGCTAGACTTCGATCACTCAAGCTAGAGCCAGAAAAACCCCTAGACAGTACAGCATAGTCTATCATGTTATTGAGATAGACTAGCGCAAAATTAGCAAGATTTTAACCGATCGAACCGTGACAAAATGATACATTAAACACTATCCCAGTCTAGGCCTTAGTTTTCCCCGTGCAGTTTGACATTATCACTCTCTTTCCCGATTTTTTTACTTCACCGCTGCAGTCAGGGTTGTTGGCAAAAGCTCTCGAACGCGACATCGCTAGGGTAAATTTGGTCAATCTTCGGGATTTTGCCCACGATAAACACCGTCGTGTCGATGATGAACCCTATGGTGGTGGTGTGGGAATGTTATTAAAACCAGAGCCAATTTTTGAGGCGATCGAGTCTTTAGAAATTTTACCACCCCGGGAGATCCTGCTGATGACTCCCCAGGGGGAACCGCTCAATCAAGCTTTACTGAAAACTTGGGCCGGTAGTTATCAGCAGTTAATTCTCATCTGTGGCCATTATGAAGGGGTAGATGAGCGGGTTTGTGAGCATTTGGTGACTAGAGAGGTATCTTTAGGGGATTTTGTCCTAACTTGTGGGGAAATCCCGGCTTTAGCGATTATTAACGGGGTGACGCGGTTGTTACCCGGGACGGTAGGTAAGGCAGAATCGTTGAAATTGGAGAGTTTTGAGGCAGGTATATTGGATTATCCCCAATATACCCGGCCGCCGGTCTTTCGCGGTTGGCAAGTGCCGCCGGTTTTGCGATCGGGTAATCATCAGGATATCGCTGATTGGCGCTATCAACAACAACTGGAGCGCACGAAGGAACGTCGTCCAGATCTCTGGCAAAAATGGCTAGAGGAACAGGATTAATCGCCAAAAATGCTCCCGTGGGGTGTGGGGTGTGGGGTGTGGGTACTTAAAAATCAAAATCACCGGTAAAGGAACGACGGATGGGATAGGAAACAGATTTATATTCTGTGAAATGGGAAGTATTGGTCAGTTTTTCTTCTAGTCGTAATAATACTTCTTGATTATTGATATTATTCCCTTGACTGGTTAGGATAAATCTTACTGGAAATTCTCGCTCTCTTGGATTTTCCGATGGGGAATCAAAAGTCAGTTCGTGGAGATCAGAAATTAACTCTCCTATGGGGGTATAGATGCCAGCTTTTAGCCTACGAGGTTGAACTTTATCGGTGACGGGTTTTTGTTGATAAAAAGTAACAGCTAGTTGCCCTGATGTAATGGTTGAGGTAGAGTTACGAATAATTTCCACTTCCACGGTAGAAAGATCCCCTCGTCTTTTTTTATTAACTTTAACAATGGGAATAATAATTTCCTGTAAACTTGCGCCACCATGAACAAAACGACTTCCCGATCCTTGGATTCGTAAACGACTAATAGATTTGGGAATTTGGATTTCTAGTTCTCCCGTTAAACCGATCTGTTGTGCTTTAAATTTTTTGAGTCTATCGGAGTCTTCTAGTGCTTTACCGATCAGAAAACGCCTATTTTTTTTGATGATTTTATCCCCTGGGACTTCCACCGTGGAAAAATCACTATTCTCGACATCACTATGTTGGTAAATGAACCCATGATCTGCCGTAATCAATAGGTTACTGGCATTGGCTCCCGTCAGTTTTTTAATGAGCTTATCGAGGTCAGAAAAGGTGTTTTCAACCACCTGAAAAACTTGTTTTTCTGTTGCTAATTTATCTCCGATCTGATCAATTTGATTGTGATAAACATAAACCACATCGTGATCTCGAAATAGGGAACGACTTCGATCCTGATTTAATTCTAATAATTCTTTGGCTTGAATAACTGTTGCTTTTTTTTGAATCTTTTGAAAGGCTTTTTGGATAATTTTACGCCGATTTTCTGTTCCTTGAGAGTCTTGTTGATCTACATAAACAGAATCATCAATTATTTCTAGTGTCTGATTAGGCAAAAGGGCAGCCATTCCCAGTGCAGTATAACTGGGTAAGAGAGTGATAGCAGCTTCTAGGGTGGCTTCATAACGATCCTCTTGACGAATTAAACTGACTAACTCATCCCCGATTTCATAGCGGAGAGCATCGGAAATAATGACACAAACTTTTTTATCTTTTTTCAAAAATGGTTCTACCCATTTGCTAAAAAATGACCTTTGTGAAGAGAATTCTATCTTGTTCCATTGGGTGACACTATCAACAAAGACTTGCCAAGAACTATTAAGGTTTAAAAGATAGGAATTTACATAACGGTTTTCAATTTCTTGACTAAGTTTTTCTGTCAGAGTAGGTTGAGCAGCCGCCACCAGATGATAAGTAAATTTACGGTAGAGTTGATCAATTTTAAACCAAGATTGACAATATTTTTCTAAGCCATCTTTGAGGGATTCGATGGATAAGTTAGCTTCATCTAAGACTTGAATAAACTGTGAGGCATAGTTAACAACTTCGTACAAATGTTTAAATTTTCGATACCAGTATCCTTGTTGACGCTGACGCACAATATTAATAACTTCATGAGTCGCAATGGTTCGATTACTAACCGATTGAATGAGATCATGAATTATTTTTAGGTCAATTAAGCTAAAATAATCTATTGAGATAAGTTCTTGATAACGTCGCTGGTTTAGTTTTTCCTTAATATTGAGCATTTTAGCACAATGATCGGATAAGCTTTCAAAAGATTTTTCAAATTGACGGCTATCTTTCCATCTGTTGAAAAAAATCAGGGCATCTTGTGTTAGTGTTTCCTGTCCTTCTAAGGCGTAATTATAACAGGATTTAAAGAGTTGTATGACAAAGTCTTTGATACTTAACTCTGAGGAACGATAACCATAAACTTGTTCCATTTGTTGCCAAAGAAATTTAGTTAAACCAGTGCGATCGCAGAGTTTAAATTTTTCGTCTTGTTGTTCGGCGTATTCTTTTAAGAGTTGTTCTAAAATGGAATCTAAACGGGGAGGTGCGGCAGTACAAACCGCCAACATTTTTAGGCGAATATTGGTTTTTGTGTCATGGGGTTGAAGTAATTGTTTTAGGGATTCTCGGCGTTTATTAGACAGAAAAAATTCACGATGAGGAGCAAGTACATCGGCAAATTCTGGACTTAGTTCTAATTCGTTTAGCCAAAGAGAAACTTGATCGCTGCTGAATTTTCCCTGTGCTAACTCCACATCTAGTAACCAGTTATCTAAATATTCTGGTTCTTTGCCTTCATGGTATAAGAGGAATTTTTGTTGAGGTTGTTCTTTTAAAACTCGGTATTTTAGTCCAAATTCGTTATTTTTTATCTCTATTTTTTCAATGTTTTCTAATTCTAATCTCTCGAAATCTGAGCGTAACTCTTTTTCGGTGTCATACCAAAAAACAATCCGGTGACGCTCAAAAAGTTTAGTTAAGGCTTGTTTAATCTGCTGATTCAAGGGGTTAACCTCCAAAATAGGCTGGATGTGACAGTAGGATTAAGAAATAGCAAAACTGGTAATTTTACGGCGTTCAATGGTTTTAAAAGCGAGGACAATTTGCTGAGGAGAAATGCCAAGATTGACTAATTCGTTAGCAATACCTTCTTCTGTTCCATCTTGTTGAATCCAAATTTTATTATCAATAATATTCAGATGAATTAGAGTGCCGTAGATTCTTTGGTTACGATGCCAGCCAGTTTCAATTAAAAGGTAGTGATCTCTAGTTTCATCAATCACTAATTCAATTTCACTTTCAGGATCCGAACCTAAAAAATTGCGATAATCTTCTAAAGCTTTAATAATAGCTTTTTTAAGATAAATTTTAGTTAAGTAATCCATACCACAACCTCCGCTTGATTGACATTAAAACTAAAGAGACGAATAATTTTATCTTCGATTAAAACTTGTCCTGCTTCTTCTTCAAAAATAGATTGTCGCACGTCTTCAGGAACGGCTAGATATAGCTTTCGTTCGGGTTCGTAGCGAGTTAATAAATGTTCGTATAAAACAAACTGTCCGACGGCTTCTTCTAAATCTTTCATTTCTGACGCACTGCGAAAACTCTTAATTTCAATAGCAATTTTTTCTAAATCTTTTTCGGCGGCAATTAGACGTTCTGCTCCTAAATCAACAAA
Organism: Microcystis sp. M53602_WE12; assembly: GCF_030065455.1. NCBI lineage: Bacteria > Bacillati > Cyanobacteriota > Cyanophyceae > Chroococcales > Microcystaceae > Microcystis > Microcystis sp. M53602_WE12. The sequence goes on from NZ_JASJFB010000702.1 coordinate 10,054, forward strand.
TAGGTTTTTTCTTCTCGCCAGCCTGATACGATAGGGATCATGAGTAATTGTCCACCCATCTTTTTGAAGGGCTTTTTTGACAATATCATGGTAATAATCACGGGCGGGCATAACTGTTCTGGGCAGCAAAATATACTTAAATCAGGAATGATAAATATTTTCTCATCCTTATCCCTAATATATCTTATTTCCGGGAATAAGGGAAGTGAGTTTATTTTAACCTAATCCTGTTATATTTTTCAGGGCTTTACCTAATTTAGTATAGTTGACTTTTACCCCATCATCAAGATCTATTTCCTTCTGGGCGATGGCTAAAGGATAGAGGGTTTCTTGTTCGTAGGTTTCTAATTCTCCGATCATTTTTTTGATTTGTTCGCTTTCTCGTAGGGCTTTGGTTTTTTCGGTTTTAGTCGCACTTGTACTAATTTCTATTTGTTGGAAGGTGTCTAGTTTTACTTCTAGTTTAAGCCGAAATTCCCGCAGATAGCTGTTAAGGACGATATTAACGGTATCAGGGCGATAACGATGGAGATAAATTAGGGCGTTAAATGTTCCTTTTGGGCTACTAAATAACCAATATATGGGACGTTTTTTATAACGTTTAGTGTGGTCATCATAAAAGTCTTTGAGAAAGTACTTTTCTAGGGATTTTCCGATCGCTTCTTCGATAAAGTTGAGGTTTTGTTGATAGTTTTTCTCCCCAAATGTGAGCCGCAGAAATTGCCGGAATTGTTCGGTTATATCATCACTAAACCAGTCCCCCTCAAGGATGGGGATAACGTTGGTTTCTGTTGGGGGAAAGGTGGGGTTTGGAATCTGTTTAAGGTAGTCTTGCAAGGTTTCTCCTTGGTTGGCTAAAATTAAGCCTTCTTTATCAAGAGAATAACGTCCAAACATACAACCCACCGAGTAGGAGATAAATTCTTTGATAGTATCTGCTAATAATCGTTTTTCTAAGTCTTCATCTATGGGAAAGTGGATAGTATTTTCCTCTTTATTTCCCACTTCCCACTTCTCACTTCCCACTTCTTTCTTATAACGATAATGGGGGTTACAGGTTAAGGTGATTTCTTTTAAGAGAACTTCGGGGGTTAATTCGTCTTCTAGTCCATAAGCTTCGATAAATATACTGTTATTTTCCTCCTCTAGTTTCTGCATTGCTAAGGTCATTTCTTGCCATTTCTGGCGGAGGTTTTGATAGGTTTCTTTCAGGGAAGTGGAAAGTGGAAAGCGGGTATTTTGTTCTAGGTTTTCACTTCCCACTCTCAAAAGTGGAAGGGTGGTAAAATCCCACGAGGTTTCGTATGAGTTCCAGTCTTGTTTTGATATGTTGACTAATTTAAAAATTTTGTCTTGATCTAAACTATGGTCAAGTTTTATATAAGGAACTTTTGCGACATCACCAGATTGAAAATTTAAGGTTGGATTAATTTCTGAATACAACTTTGTAAAAACTTTTGAATTCATAAAAATTAAAAGAGAAAATAATGTTTCTTTATCTCCAAATATGCAGCATCCCCCATTATCAAATATATAACCTGAGCCAAAATTTCTAATACTAAAATTACTTGATGTTACAGTAGACCATGTTAGTCCGGGTTTGAAAAAAAATTGTTCATTAGCAATAACTGAATGTGGAATTGCTTTTATTTCTTCTCCTTTATTAAACCAATTAATTAAATATTCGTTAAAACCATACCATTTTCGGAAACCTCCTCCTTTATTATAAGGAATCCATTTTTTATTATTCTTTACTACTTCATCAACTGATAAATAATTAATTGCACAATTATTTATATTAACTTCAACCCAAAATCTTAAAAATCTATTATTGTCTGTTGTCGTATTTCCTTTTCTAGGAAAGGCTATTTTTCCTATTGGGGTTCCTTTTTCAAAAATTTCTAAGACTCTATCACTCACCCAATAAGCGATCGCACTTCCTGGAATCTTCTTAAAATCACTAGCAGAAGCGCGGTAAAACCAACCACAATTAGGATTTTTTATTGCTTCTAATGCTTTAACGGGTTGAATATCTACACCTCTAAAATCCGATAATTTAATATATCCACCTTTAAAATTAGGTGAATTTTGATTAGAAAGGGTAAAGGTAGCAACTGGAATACAAGCTGGAGCAAAAGCATTATATTCTAACTGAACTAAGCTAGTTATTGTAGTTTTCTCTAAAATAAACTTTCTTAAGTTTTCATAAGAAGAAATAAACATCCAAACGTAGGGAGTAACAAAACCTATTTCACCTTTTTGTAAAGTCATTTCTACAATCCGCACCATAAAAGCAGAAAATAGATCCGATTTTACCTCACTATAATTATCCTGTAAAAAAGCCTTTAACCGATTATTCATCCCCTTGTTACCCATATAGGGGGGATTAGCCACAACAAGGTGATACTTAGGACTTAAAAAATCCGCCATATTTAACACATCTATTACCTTCTCGTGGGTTTTATATAACAATAACTGACTAGCGACATTGCGCTCATTTAATAACCCTATCATCCCCTGTACATCCGTCACCGTAGGACGAATTAACGCCCCAAAATTATCCGCCTCCTTAAACTCATGTAGTGTTTCTAATAAAGGCGCAGTAAACAAATCGCGCCCGACAAAATCTAGATAAGGCTGTAGCTCTTTTTCAGAAAACTCAACTTTTTTCAACACACAAATATTAGGCTGGATGGGTTTACGAAAAAATCGTCTTTCCTTTTCCCTCGCTTTCATGGTTAATGCAAATGCTGCCAAACTTCCCGCCCGTTCATCAATTTCTATGCCATAGAGATTATGGGTTAAAATCTTGCTAGGAATCTCATTTGCCGTATAACCTTCTTCCTCATATATTGCATAAAGTAAATCAAAAGCATAGACTAAAATATGTCCCGAACCACAAGCAGGATCACAGATTTTTATATCTTCAGGCGAGTTGATTTTTAAGTACCCATCTCCCACTTCCCACTTCCCACTATCCACATAATAGGACATTGACTCAACTAACCGAGACTGAGGACGGTTTAACATCCATAAACGCCCCAGGGAATTTTCTACTAAATAACGGACAATCCAATGAGGAGTAAATAACTGAGTTGCCGCTGGAATATTCTGGGGAGTGATTTTTTTATTATTTTTTAGTCCCTCAAAAACCTCGTCTTTTTTCTCAGAGATATAAAACTGATATAACCACCCAATCACCTCCACACTCTCACAATTTTCTGGAGTCATTGCCTCACGAGTATAAGCTAAAATTGAATTACCCGATAATAAATCATCGGGCATCAATAACTCGGTATAATCATCAATTCGTTCAAATAAATAGGGCATCAACTGATGATAATAATTACACACTCCTACAATTAATAAACGATAGGCTTCCCCTTGAGCATCATAACTCGGTGCAGTTCCGCTTAATAAATCAAAAATCTGCTTTCTGACCTGTTTATTCAGCATTTCCTCGTCAATATGTCCCGTTTTCGCCTCAGCCAAGATTTCTGGCTGAAACTGCCCCTCAGCAGCGGACACAACCCTAATGGAGTGATAGCGGTTGCTATCCATAAACCGCAAGGCACAAAAACGGTTAAACCAAGTATAGGCAACCTGTTCAATAAGCTGTTCTTTGCCTAAAACTTCGATTTTTTCGGCTAACTTGCTGATAGCTTTGGGATTTTCTCGTCTTGCGGCGCTATTTTCAGCTAAGACCACTTCTAACTTAGTCGTCATCTGTTCTCTGAGATAACGACGGGCATACTGAGCGAATTTTTTAAGTCTTGATGTATCCATAAGTAGGGTCTGCTGAAAAAGTTTGTTGGTGGGGGCAGGGTGTGGGGTGTAGGGTGTAGGGTGTAGGGTTTTACCGATTTTGAGGTAGTCAGTTACCTAATTTTCAGGGAAAAAGTACCTGAATTTTACCCCCGATCACTCCAA
>NZ_JASJFB010000256.1:0-1251 GCF_030065455.1 Microcystis sp. M53602_WE12
CACAAACTGAGATGTCCTAATTGCTTCATCTAGTCTTTGGTATTGTTCTGGTGTCCCGTTTTTTAACTTGGCTTCTACGACTAGCATCGATTAATCCTCGACCCTGGATAAATTGAGTATAACACAGTTTACCTACAAATGGTAGAATTAAAATCGTGCTTCGCAGTCAATATCCTGGTCGGATTTCATCCCCCGCAAAGGTTGATGTCTTGTCGAAAAATTTAGCGGGGGCATTCATCCGACATTTTAGGTAACCGAATTAGCCCAACTCGACTGCGATTTTATCCTTCCCTCCCGCACTCACCATATCGACGGTTTGACATCCTCACAATCAGATTAGAATACGGATAAAAAATTTTGACTTTGCTGGTATCAGATGCGAGTTTTTCTGCCGATTCTCTGTTTATGTCTAGGAATAGGGGAATTTTTCCTCAATCCCCCCATTAGTCCGGGCAATTCCCTTCCCGCAACCACGGTAACTCGAACGGAAACCCGTTTGCTGCTGAATTTAAAAAAAAGACGGGTTTTTGTTTACCAAGGACAGAAAATAATCGCTTCTTACCCAGTGGCGATCGGTCGTCCGGGTTGGGAAACCCCAACGGGAGAATTTAGGGTGATTCAGATGGTGCGGGAACCAGTCTGGGAACATCCTTTCACCGGGCAACTGGTGCCATCGGGAAAAAACAACCCTTTAGGGGCGCGTTGGATCGGATTTTGGACCGATGGCGCCAATTTTATCGGTTTTCACGGTACACCGCAAGAAAATCTCATCGGCCGGGCCGTCTCCCACGGTTGCGTCAGGATGCGCGATCGAGATATAAAGGCTTTATTTGAAAAGGTAAAAATCGGCACTTCGGTGATAGTAATCGCTCAATAAGTAGTGTCTGCTGAAAAAGTTTCTTGGTGAGGTTAGGAGTCGGTCGTCAGTCCCGATGAAAAAATTTTCACCCCCACAGATGAAAGAGGTTTCCTTCCCTACACCCCACACCCCACACCCTACACCCTCTTTCAAGTCAGGCGTAATTTAGATAGTCAACAGTTTAAAATGAGAGAAACTAAGCCAAGAGGATAAGCGGTGAATATTATTGAACTAATCGGGATCGTGGCGGGAATATTAACCACTGTCTCTTTTTTACCCCAAGTGATTAAAACTTGGCGTTATCGTTCGGCTAAGGACTTGTCCCTAACTATGTTTATTTGCTTTTGTCTGGGGGTTTTTCTTTGGCTAATCTACGGGATTTATATGAGCAG
>NZ_JASJFB010000058.1:0-6657 GCF_030065455.1 Microcystis sp. M53602_WE12
ATCCCGGCTATTTTGAGGGCAGCGATGTCCGTCCAGTGGTGGATGGAGTAACCCGTTAAGCTGAGGAGACTCCGAGACAGGAGACTCCGAGACAGGAGAAGGGAGGGGTAATTATGAATGATGAATTATTGTGTAAGATGGTGATCGCACTACAACGCCCACCCTACTCCAATGGAAAGGCTATAGATGACTACTACTCTTGAAAGCTTACAGGAATTTATTGATTTTTGTCAACAGCATATTACTGGCAAAGAAAGGAAAGAAGCTCAGATTTTCCTAGACCGTTTCTTTCGAGCTTTTGGTCATAAAGGTGCGTTAGAAGCGGGTGCAACCTATGAGGAGGCGATTACTAAAGGTAGCAAGAAAGGTAAAACAGGATTTGCTGATTTAGTTTGGAAACCTCGTGTTTTAATTGAAATGAAAAAGCGAGGAGAAGATTTAAGTAAGCACTATCCCCAAGCTTTTGAATACTGGAGTCGATTGGTTCCTAATCGCCCTCGCTATGTCTTATTATGTAATTTTGATCAGTTCTGGATTTTTGATTTTGATCTTCAAATAGATGAACCGGTAGATCGAGTAAATCTCAACGATTTGAAAAATCGGGTCAGTGCGTTCAATTTTATGGAAGTAGGGAATCGTACCCCTATCTTTCAGAATAATCAAGTCGAGATTACAGAAACGGCGGCGCGGCGGATGGGTGAGTTATTTCAACTGTTAAAAAAACGCAGTCATAAAAGCGGTTTTGATGAGTTGACGGCCCAGCGATTTATTTTGCAGTGTGTCTTAGCAATGTTTGCTGAGGATCGAGGATTGTTACCAAGAGATTTATTTATTTCTTGTGTACAAGAATGTCTAAATGGGGGCAATTCCTATGATGTCTTGGGGGGATTATTTCAACAGATGAACCAACCCGGAATTACCCCCGTTGGCAAGTATCAGGGAGTGGATTATTTTAATGGGGGACTGTTTAGTATAATTCATCCAATTGAATTAACTAATAAAGAATTAGAGTTTCTGGATGTGGCGGCGCGTCAGGATTGGAGTAAGATCCGTCCGGCAATTTTTGGTAATATTTTTGAGGGGACGGCTAATGCTGAAGAACGCCACACCTACGGAATGCACTTTACCTCAGAAGCGGATATTATGAAAATTGTTCGCCCAACTATTAGCCGTTACTGGGAGGAGAGAATTGAGCAAGCTGGGACGATTGGTGAGTTAAATACACTTCAGTTAGAATTACAGCAGTATAAGGTATTAGATCCGGCTTGCGGTTCGGGTAATTTTCTCTATGTCGCCTATCAAGAATTAAAGCGCATTGAACAGTTATTAATTGAAAAAATTGCTAACCGTCGTCGTTCTGCTAATGACCAGTTACAGATTAGTTTTGTTACGCCTAAACAGTTTTATGGAATGGATATTAATCCTTTTGCTGTAGAATTAGCGCGGGTGACTTTAATGATTGCCAGAAAGGTGGCAATTGATAAGTTTAATTTGACGGAAGCTTCTTTACCTTTGGATACTTTGGATAGTAATATTATCTGTGCTGATGCTTTGTTTACGGATTGGCAAAAAGCAGACGCAATTATCGGTAATCCTCCATTTTTGGGAGGTAAACACATGAGATTAAATCTCAGTGATGATTATGTTAATAAAGTGTTTGGAAGGTTTTCTGAGGTTAAAGACTCGGTTGATTTTTGTTCCTATTGGTTTCGTCTAGCACATAATCAATTAGATGAGAAAGGAAGAGCGGGTTTAGTCGGAACTAATTCTATTAGTCAAGGAAAAAGTCGTGTAGCAGCGTTGGATTATATTACTCACAATGGTGGACACATTCATGAGGCGATTTCTACTCAGCCTTGGTCTGGTGAAGCTAATGTTCATGTTAGTATTGTCAATTGGAGTAAAGTTGAACCAGTAAGTTATTATTTAGATAATCATCAAGTTTCTCAGATTAATTCTTCTTTAAAACCGACTTTAGATGTTTCTCAATCTCCACGATTAAAAGCTAATCTTAGTCAATGTTTTCAAGGAGTGATTCCTGTTGGTAAAGGTTTTCTAGTTAGTGAAAAACAAGTTGATGAATGGATTAAACAAGAACCTAAAAATACAGATGTCCTTAAGTTGTTTTCAATGGGAGCAAATCTAGCTAAAAATCCTCACGGTAAGCCAGAACGCTGGATTATTGATTTTAATGATATGAGTTTGGAGGATGCTAGTGAATATAAACTACCTTTTGAGCATATTAAAGTAAATGTTAAGCCAGAAAGAGAGATAAATCGGATGAAAGTCAGAAGAGAGAATTGGTGGAAGATGGGATCGAATGCTTCAATAATGAGAGAATATATTGTTAAAAAATCGTTTTATTTTACTGTCCCACGAGTCTCTAAATGGGCGGTTTTTATTCCAGCACCTCTTGACTGGCTTCCTGGAGATTTAAATATTGTTCTTGCCTCCGATGATTTCTACATTCTCGGTATCCTGACATCTAAGATTCATCGCCTCTGGGTAAAAGCTCAAAGTTCAACTCTTGAAGACAGAACTCGCTATACTAATACAACCTGTTTTGAAACCTTCCCTTTTCCCCAGAAACCTTCACAGGAACTTGTCGAAAAAATCCGTCAAACCGCCGGGGAATTACACGAATACCGCAGCCAACAGATGGAGAAAAAACAATGGGGAATCACCAAACTATATAACCAATTCTTTAACGAACCCAGTAGCCAACTGTATCAACTCCATCAGAAATTAGACAAGCTAGTGATGGAAGCCTATCACTTCCAAGCTGACGACGACATCTTAGAGAAACTATTAACCTTAAACCTGGAATTAGCAGAAAAAGAGAAGCGAGGAGAAACCGTCATCGGTCCCTGGTCTCCTTACTCTTAGATTGTAGAATTGGTAAAGAGTAATCGTCGAAGTTATTGGGTTGCGCTTTTTCAAGCGAATTGAGCTATTTTCGCCCCAGTATTGTTGCGCTCAACTCAAACTATGGGGCGATGCGCTCTGCTACCCAGTGCCTTCGCCATCGCACTTAAACCCACAGCTGCAATTAAGTAGGTAGGCGTTAAAAATTGTCAGACACCACCTTTATCAAGGGTAGGGTTGATTCATGAATCAACCCTACCTTATCAAGGGGGGGCAGGGGGGATCGAACCTAAAATCCATTTTTAATTTAATTATAACCAGCTACTTATAAACCGCTTGGCAACATCAAAAAGACTCTTTTTGGTTTGTCTAGTCGGACAACTGATAGGAGAAAAACTGGTAAAAGGCTTTAAATTTTCCTTAAGCTTTGTTGAGGTGGCCGGAAGAGGGGGTTAGAGTGGGAAGTGATGGAATTTTGGGCATATTTTCCTATGACGCTGACTGAATTTGGATTATTAGCGGGTTTACTTGTCCCCGGTATCCTGCTCTCGATTTTAGTGATGGTGAGTTTTGCCAAAGGGGGCTAAAAACCGATAGAGACACCGATGAAAGTGTCTCTATCTTTTTGGGGTGAAGATTAATCTATTTTTGGTTTTTTGCCTAATTTAATTGATTCTGTAGCTAACAAAATTGATTCTAAATGATGGCGCTTCTCCACTTGACCGAGGAAATAACCGGTCATCATCGCTGAAGCGAGAAGATTAGCCAAATTCTCGCGGTCGGTGGTAATTTGTACCGCGAAATCCTCTGAGGGCAGCATTCCCACCAATCCCCTGACGTTTTGCGAGATAATATCTTTAATTTCGCTACTGACGGATTGGGCTATTCTCTCAAGGGTTTCAGGATGCTGCTGCTGGAGATACTGCATCAGACAGTTATCGTTTTGTTCTTCGGTTTCCCAGGGAAAAAAATCAGGATTAAAAGTCATCAGAACTCCCACGCTGTAGTGGTTATTGGATCTAGGTTAACAAATCGCTCTTCTTGATTGCCTGAAGTCCCCCCCATCTTCTTCAAGTTTAGCTCAGTGATCAAACATTCACCCTTAATATACTCTCTCTCTCCTTATTCCCGATCGGTAGCTTCCAGAATACCCTGTTCTCTAAGATTGTCAACCTCGAAATATTGATGAAATTTATCGGTTAATTCTAACCAGTACGATCTACCTTCATTTTGCTTGCGTTTTCTCACAAATCCTCGTTCTACCAAGTCCTGAACCTGTTGATAGGCCGTACTGCCTCGTAAATTAATTAAATCCGCTTGTAAAATCGGTTCTTTTAGTGCGATCGCTGCTAAAGTACGGAGGGTTCCTGTGCCTAATTCGGCCGGGATCAGGTCTTCGATCAAATTCTGATAAGCTGACCGCAATTGTAAACTATAACCGAGGGGGGTTTCCACCACTTCCAAGGCACTATCCCGGTGTGCATAATCGGACATTAACTCGATCATGGCATCTTCCACCGTCAAGCGATCGCTGTTGGTTAATGTCACCATCTCGGTTAAGGGGACAGGCTGCCCTTTTAGGTAAAGTATCGCTTCTAGACGGGTAGCTAGTCTGATCTCCTGGTGGGCTTCCGCGCTCAATCTCGACTACCTAAGTTTAGACAATGATTTAATATTCTACTAGAAGACGAACGAGAAAATTATGGAAACTTTTTGGAGTCAGGTTTTAGACTTTTGTTATCAGGCTACCGAGCAGGTGGGCGATCGCCTAGTAGCTGATTTTGGCAAATTACAGGCCACCAATAAAGCAGACGGGACTTTAGTGACGGCTGCCGACCGTTGGTCCGATGGCGAATTGCGATCATTAATTGCCCGCACTTTCCAGGATCATGGAGTCTTAACCGAGGAAACTACCCATATTTTCCCGGATCAAGAATGGTGTTGGGTAGTGGATCCAATCGACGGCACGACTAATTTTACTCGCGGTATTCCCATCTGGGGCATTTCCCTAGGACTTCTCTACCGGGGGACTCCCGTGTTCGGATTTGTTTATCTCCCCTGCCTGAAACAGGCCTATTATGGTTATTGGTACGGTGAGACGGGTTTAACCGGTCCAGAGGGAGCCTACCGCGATGGTCAACCGATTCACACCAGCGAAGATTTTCCCAGCAAAAATCATCTGTTTAATCTCTGCGCTCGTAGTACAGGTGTATTTAAAAACCCCTTTCCCTGCAAAGTGCGGATGATAGGAGTGGCTAGTTATAATCTGCTTTTGGTTGCCGATGGCACGGTTTTGGGAGGAGTGGAAGCAACCCCGAAAGTCTGGGATATTGCTGCGGTTTGGGCAATTCTACAGGCCGCCGGCGGGGTATTTATCTCTTTAGGAGAAAAGATTTTTCCCTTGCAGGTGGGGGAAAATTATAGCGATCGATCCTATCCCTGTTTAGCCGTGGCTCGATCGAATTTAGCGCCAGTTTTCTTGCCTTTAGTCGGTTTTCTCAAGGATGTTGCTTGAATGGAGAATTGCTCAGGTTAGAATAGCTGCATTTATTGGTTTTATCTCTATTTAGGGCTTGCTGAATAAATCTAAAAACCTTGTTGGATAATATCTTTAAGCTTGTTTGAAATCAAAAACTGCCAGCCCTTGGAGTGATCAGGGGGGAAATTTAGGCACTTTTTGCCTGAAAATTAGGTAATTGACCCCCTGAAAATCGGTAAAACCCTACACTCCACACCCTACACCCCACACCCTGCCCCCACGAATTTATTTCATGAGTTTTGATACTTCCTCTCTCAGCGAACGCAACGATAAAGCCGAAGTCTATCAGCCGGTAATTATTCGCCTCGAAAATGTGTCTAAAATCTACGGCAGTGGCGAAACCATGGTTAAAGCCCTCAATAACATCAATTTAAGCCTAAAAAAAGGGGAATATTGCGCTATTATGGGGGCTTCGGGTTCGGGAAAATCCACGGCCATGAATATTATCGGCTGTCTTGATCGTCCCACCTTGGGAGCTTATTATCTAGAAAATCTGGACGTTTCCACGCTGCCGGATGGGGATTTAGCCCAGATTCGCAATCGTAAAATCGGCTTTGTTTTCCAGCAATTCCATCTTTTACCCCAGATGAGTGCGCTGGAAAATGTCATGTTACCAATGATTTATGGTGGGGTTTCTCCCCAAGAAAGAAAGGAAAGAGCGATCGCTGCTTTAACGAAGGTAAAATTAGATAATCGACTGCACAATAAACCCAATCAATTATCGGGGGGACAACAGCAGCGCGTCGCTATTGCTAGGGCAATTGTCAATCAACCCATATTATTACTTGCTGATGAACCGACGGGGGCGCTAGACTCGAAAACTACCCAAGAGGTGATGGCTATTTTCTCGGAATTGAATAACAGTGGCATTACTATCGTCATGGTAACTCATGAGGCTGATGTGGCGCGTCACTCTCAGCGCATTATTTGGTTTAAGGATGGTGAAGTGGTTTATCCTAATCTCGCACCGACGGATTTACATGAGGTGATTGGGTAGGGTGGGGATTTTTCAGTTATCAGTGAACAGTAATCAGTAAACAGTGAAAAGAAAACGACAACTTCCTATATAACTGATTCAAAGCTGATGGCTTACTGCTATAGGTTTGAAACTATTTAACTAGGGTTTGCTGAATAATGGTAAAACCCTTTTAAAATAAAGCTTTTGACCTGTTAAAGTCCGATGTTCATGCTGCGAAAATAGGATTGGGACGTTCAAAAACCTTGCATTATCCTTCTTGTAGTACATCGCTTGG
>NZ_JASJFB010000563.1:0-2083 GCF_030065455.1 Microcystis sp. M53602_WE12
GAACCCTTATATAGAAAGGCATTTAGCGATTTTTGTCAATTATTTCTTATCTAGAGCGAACTAATCAATTAAGTCTCTTGCCAGATAAGGATTTAGTCGATTTATGCCCCCCTATCGAACCATACCAAGTAACGAAGAACCTTGATTTTCTCTTAATTACTTTTGATCGGGAAAAATTAGTTCATGATTACTAATAAAGTAACCATGAACGGAAAAACAAGCTATTCCGCTTCTCCACCTTGGATTTTGAGGAGGAGAAAACCCCAAGCTAATCCGACGAGGACGAGAACGATCGCCACGATCGGCCCATTAAATAACATACTTTCTGCGGTCATGGTGATTGCTCCTGAGCCTACAATAATCGATCATATAGATAAGTGGTATTTTAACCTACGAAGGCGATCGACTGCTGCCGGACTAGGGCAAAATTGAGGGGGAAAATCGGCCAATAACTTTGAGAATTTTCCTAGTATATACGTTCTAGCAATCCTGCCCCTCTCCTCAAGGAAGGATGCTCACCCCCATGCTAGATATTTTTAATACTATCTTTATATTTGCTGTCGCCACTTTATGATAATGTCTTATCTGCTTAATTTTCCACTTATACTAGAAAAATTAAGTATTGATAACTATTGGTGATGACTGGTAAAAAATCATTTATGCTCAAGATCAAGTTAATACTATTTTTAGGTTTGTTGCTGCTGAGTTGTCAATCGACTAATCTCAATGGTAATAATAGTTCAATGGCTCAGATTACGACTGAGAATCAAGGGCAAATATTACCGATCACGGCCAAAGCAGATATTAATGGTGAGATGATTGAGTTAGAAGTGGCTCAAACCCAGGAACAACAGGCCAAGGGTTTAATGTATCGCTCGTCTTTGGAGAAAAATCGCGGTATGCTATTTCCCTTTGCACAACCTCTGATGGCCCGGTTTTGGATGAAAAATGTCTCGATTCCTCTAGACATGATTTTTCTAAAAGATGGTATAGTAAAAGCAGTTTTGCTGAATGTCCCCCCTTGTGCTGTCGATCCTTGTCCTGTCTATGGGCCAAACACCATGGTTAATCAAGTGATCGAACTAGCCGGGGGCCGAGCCAAAGAATTAGGAGTGAAAGAAGGAGATAAAATTAAGATTGAGTCTATCTCAAGACCTTGATTTTTGAAAATGGTGTTAACTTTCTTATAGAAGGTGTCCCTTGTCTGGAAATATAAGTATGGCTTTTAGAAGCTATTACGCATTTATACTGTTTAAGATATAACCATATCGATTAAGATTTTTATAGTCTATCAAGTCATAGATTGAATAATCTTTACCCTTGATATAGATAGATTAAACAGAGACAAAATTCTGCTCGATCTAACGGGACTATCTTAAGAGAGCCAGCGATTTTTAGGAAAGCGCTCTCTATCATCGGGATAGCTTAGATACAGAAAAAACGGTCGCAAGACTAACTGTCCTTGAAACCGCTCAGGTAGTGTTTTGTTAAAATCACGAGATATACTATAACTATTGAGGAAAAAAATCCCCCTATGTCCACGATTGCCTATTCCCAATTCCGACGATTTCTACAAGAGGAATTGTCCCTTCCCCAAGAATCGATCGCTATGGCCGAGCGCTCGATCCAATCTGATAAAATTCATTTACCGATGATTCTCTGGCAGTACGGTTTAGTGACCTTGGAACAATTAGACAAAATTTATGATTTTCTCGAAGAGGTAGTCTAATCTTACAATTGCTCACTATTGACAAGGAGAATAATTGCCATGGCTGCTCATAGTTTCTGGCACAGTTTGAAAATTCCGATCCCAAAAACTACCAATCATCACTTGAGAAGTGGGTTATTTAAACCCACTTTTTTAATAACTATACAATTGAGAATTATCGATTAACTGCTCAGTCCATGAAACCCCATGACCAATTTGCCAAAAATTACCTTGAACGCAACATCTCAAAAACCGCTGAGAGGTAAGATGAAAGCCACGACAGCATCTCTGGCCTCTCAGCCTATCGCCTGTGGCTGTTAGGTAGTGTCTAGCTAGTGACCAACTTCCAGGCTGAGACTGTTCTGGGGAGCCGCC
>NZ_JASJFB010000080.1:0-3190 GCF_030065455.1 Microcystis sp. M53602_WE12
AGGTGGTCAATTACCTAATTTTCAGGGAAAAAATCCTAAATTTTCCCCCCAATCACTCCAATGGTAGGCACTTTTTCAGGGAAAAAAAGTCTAAAAGCCTTATCCAACAAGGTTTTTATATTTATTCAGCAAACCCTAATTACGCTTCTTTACGCCCTAAAGCTACTTTTAATTGTCAGTTTTGACCGTTGAAAGATAGTATTAAAGCCAGAAACCCAGGGTAAAATCAGGGTTTCACTTTAGGACAAAATCAGGTTAAATGTCGATTTGATCCCAAAAAAGCCCCAATTTTCTCCACGGCAGCCTCTAGAATATCGGGATCGTGAACTAAGGCAAAACGCACATAACCCTCACCACCCTTACCAAAACCGGAACCGGGAGAGACCGCGACACCGGTTTGGGCCACCAATTGCCGACAAAAATCGACGGAATTACCCGGCCAACTGGGGGGAATTTTCGCCCAAACGTACATAGTGGCGGCCGGAGTGGAAACAGGCCAACCGATGCGATTTAGGGCATTAATAAACACATCCCGGCGTTTTTGGAAGATAGCGACGGTTTCCTTGACCGAATCTTGATTACCAGTTAAAGCAGCGATCGCACCGTTGAGAATGCCCAAATACTGATTAAAATCAACCATGGCTTTAATCTGTCGCAAAGCCATAATTAACTGCGGGTTGCCAATGGCGAAACCGATGCGAAAACCGCCCATATTATAGGACTTGGAAAAGGTAAAAAACTCGATCGAATTAGTTTTATCTCGATCGGCCTGTAAAATTGACGGGGGGGGCGATGTTCCCGCAAAAAAGATGTCTAGATAGGGAAAATCGTGGATTAAAACTAAATTATGCTGACGGCAAAAATCAACCGCTTTTTGGAAAAATGCCAAAGGCGCGATCGCTGTGGTGGGATTATGGGGATAACTCAAGACCATCAGCTTCGATTGTGCCAGCACTAGGTCAGGAATGTCCTCTAAAACTGGCAGAAAGTCATTTTTTGCCAAAATTGGCATTCCGTAGATTTGACCGCCAGCAAGGGCAACACCGCCCAAATGGGAGGGATAACCTGGATCGAGCAGCAGGGCAAAATCCCCGGGGTTGAGAAGGGCCAAAGGTAGATGGGCCGTGCCTTCCTGAGAACCAATTAGGGGTAAAACCTCCGTTTCCGGATCGACGGGGACACCAAAGCGATCGCTATACCAGTTAGCGGCAGTTATTCGGAAGTCTCGCGTACCATTATGGAGTAAATAGCCGTGGGTGTGAGGATCGTGGAGAGATCGCTCTATAGCATCGATAACATGGGGAGCAGCACCAAGATCGGAGGAACCGAGCGAAAGATCGATAATGGTATTACCCGCTTCTCTACTGGCAGCCTTTGCCCGATCCATATCGGCAAAAACGTTGGATTGTAGTGCCTGTAAGCGGCGTGCTAGGGTTAAGTTATTCATAACCATGGATACCTAATTAGCTGACATAGGTATCGATAAAAGATTGTAATTGTTGTTTGCCGATCGCCCCTTCATGAGTGGCAATAATTTCGTTATCTTTAAAGATGCGTAAAGCAGGAACACCTTCCACCTTACATTTAGCCACCGAGTCGGGGTTAGGGTCTATTTCTAGTTTAACTACTTTTAGCCGTTCGCCGTAGGTTTTGGCCACCCAATCGATCGAGGGGGATACCAAACGACACGGACCGCACCAACTCGCCCAAAAATAGACTAAAACGGGTTTTTCGACCTCAAAAACCTCTTGGTCAAACTTCTGATCGCTAATGACAGTTACGCTACTCACAGTATTTATTTCCTCACCATCGCTACTGATCATCATAGAGGTTCTGGGTAATTTTCGGCAATTATCCACTTCTACGCTTCCTTAAACATTAGGATCAAAGACATCCCGTAAACCATCACCGATAAAATTAATACTTAACACCGTGATCACGATAGCTAGAGCGGGAAAAATGACCAAGTGGGGGGCAGTTGTCAAGTAATCTTTAGCTTTAAATAACATTTGTCCCCAAGTCGGCACATCGGGGGGGAAACCCAAACCCAAAAAACTCAGGGTTGACTCGGTAATAATCGCATTACCCACGGCTAAAGTGGCCGCCACCATAATCATTCCCAAAACATTAGGCAATAAATGCACCCAGATTAAACGGAAAGGAGTGGCCCCCAAAGCAATCGCAGCCGAGATAAATTCCATCTCCCGTAACTTTAAGAAATTTCCCCGCACCAATCGCGCCACCGACATCCAATTTAAACCCCCGATTACTAAAACCACGAGGATAAAAATGCCCGTTTCCGGTCCAGCGATTTTTTTGATACTATCGCGAAATAGATAGACAATCAGTAAAAGTAGGGGCAATTGGGGCAAAGATAGGAATAAATCCGTTAATCGCATCAACAAACCATCGATCGCGCCCCCGTAAAACCCAGAAATAGCTCCGATCGCTGTCCCTAGAATCATCGCCACCATCATAGCAGCAATGCCCACCGCTAGGGAAATTCGACCCCCCACCAAAATCCTCGCCAATTGATCCTGGCCCAGATCATTAGTCCCAAAAAGATGTTTTAAACTGGGGGGAGCAGTGGTTTGACTAAAATCAATGGTATCGATGGGGATCCGATAGAAAATCGGACCGAATAGGACAGCAAGAATAATTATCATTAATGCGATCGCTCCTATTACTGCCAAGGGATCTCGGTAAAAACGTCGCCAAGTATCGATAATTGCAGAAGACAGGGGAGACATAATCAAGAAAATCACAGATGATTAAAATTTACACGGAAATCGAACGGGGGCAAAATTGGTTACAGCGCCATCAAAAATCTTCTCCGATATTTGCCCTAGTTTTAGGTTTTACCGAGACGGGATTAATCCCCGGAATCTCCACCGCCGGTGCTACCCCGGAAGATAGAAAATATACAGCGATCGCCGATGCCGAATTTATCGTTAAAGGAGTTTCACCCCATCCCCGTTATCCCTTACCCCCCCTAACGGTGGGAGCCTCCCCCGCCTATATTACCCGCGCCGTGGTGGAAAAATTAGCCATTCCCGTCCTCGTTTTTAACGCCGGTTTACCCTTGCCCCCGGCCGTCGATTATATCGAACTGGGGGGACAACCGGCCCGTTGTCTCTCCACCGGCCGCGCCCTAGACCTGACCATAGTAAAACACCTGTTCGCCCAAGGA
>NZ_JASJFB010000498.1:0-1646 GCF_030065455.1 Microcystis sp. M53602_WE12
TGTGGGAGTATTGTCCGTTCCGGGATCAGGGTTCCCATATACGTGACCTGTAGAAGCTGTGGCAGCACCGATTTGCCATTCTGTACCCAGAGTCCAACCCTTGCTGTTATTGGCAAAATCATCCCAGAAGTAGGTGGTAAATCCTTCCTCAGAAATAATAGTTCCCGTTGCTGTATTAGGAGAACCACCAATGTAGCCCGTCCCAGAATTGACGGTTAAAATAACTGATTCGCTGTTTTCCTGTACGGTGTCAGCAATGGGATCAACCACGACCGTTGCCGTTGTCGCACCGGCGGCAAAAGTGACGGTTCCCAATTTCGTCGTCGGGTCGAAGATGACACCACTACCTGTTAATACGTTGTAATCGGCTGGGTAGCTTCCCACCGGGGCGGCGTTGGCTATGCCACTCGCCCCGAAGTTAACGGTCAGGGGAGAACTCAGGTTTAAGTTAGTGCGAGTAAAGGTGTAAACTAAGTTAGTCGTACCGTCTTCCTGCACACTGGCCGGGCTGACACTGACGGTTACGGAAGGTAAGTTAGCCCCCGCCAAGGCGTTAAACACATTGAGCCGCTTACCAGAAACCGTTTTACCGGCTAGAGCCGCAATCGGCTCTCCCGTGTTCATTAAGGCGTTTTTCACCTGTTGTGCCGTCCAGGTGGGATTTTGTGACCACAACAAAGCCGCCGCCCCTGCCACATGGGGACTGGCCATGGATGTCCCTGAAAGGGTCGCGTATCCACCACCAGGAGCTAGACTGTAAATCTCTGAACCAGGCGCACCCAAATCTACGCTGGTTAAGCCATAGTTAGAAAAAGAAGAGAGAGCATCGGTGCGGGTGGTGGAAGCAACAGAAATAATATTAGCTAGGTTGTAGCTGGCAGGATAGGAGGGGCTTGTGTCAGTGTTTTTTGCATCATTACCAGCCGCCGCAATAAATAAAGCTCCCGCCTGACCCGCCGCGTTAATCGCATCGTAGAGCGCTTGACTATAGCCTCCACCTCCCCAGGAGTTATTGGTGAGCTTAACTCCTTTGGCCGTCGCATAGTTAATTGCCAAAATAGCATTGGAGGTAGAGCCTGATCCTTGATCATTCAAAAACTTCAGGGGCATGATTTTGGCATTCCAGGCCACCCCCGTCACACCGACCCCATTATTTCCTTTGCCAGCAATGGTTCCCGAAACATGGGTTCCGTGACCATAAACATCACTGGGGTTATTGTCGTTGTAGGCAAAGTCCCAACCGCGAATGTCATCAATGTAGCCATTGCCATCGTTGTCAATGCCATCTCCGGCAATTTCCCCCGGGTTTGTCCAGATGTTGCCAACTAGGTCTTGGTGATTGTAGTCAACCCCCGTATCAATAACCCCAATCACTAAATTAGGATTGCCGGTTTGAATATCCCAGGCTTCCGGGGCATCAATATCGGCATCGGGAGTACCGGCACTTTGTCCGGTGTTATGCAATCCCCAAAGTTGATTAAAACTGGGGTCATTGGGGAACGTGGCCTGGGGAGTAAATGCACCCACCGTCCGAATATAGTCGGGTTCAATGTATTCAAAAATCGGATGGGAGCGATATTGTTTTAGAATCTTCTCCACAGAGAGCGACCCGGATAACTTCCAAATCTCTGCCCCCGTCAGTTTAA
>NZ_JASJFB010000333.1:0-20501 GCF_030065455.1 Microcystis sp. M53602_WE12
ACTCTTGTTCCCCACTTAAGCCCAACTATCGGCACTATTCGTTCATTAAACACTAATTGTCAAGATGCCATGTAATCTTTCCTATCAAAGTAATTTCAGTTCCGGTGCTGATTCGGAGCATCTTTCAATTTGACAACGCCAAAATTTTTGAGACATTTCAATATAAATTTAAAAGGCAACCGCAACAAAAAAGGAAGAAAAACCCTAATAAATATAACCTAGAAGACGCTTTATCTGTGGTTGAAACCTGCGATAAAATATCAATCTAGGGTTTGCGGCAAAAAGTACGGGCGAAGCATTCGGATAGAAAATCTACGGTTTCACCGATAGGTTATTGCCCGAATGCTTCGCCCCTACAGGACGCGGGCCGATGAAAACCCAAGGTTTTGAAGCACGATTCTCTCAAAATCTTGCACCTGTACTGATTATTTATTCTCCCTTTTACCTGTCCTGATATGTAGCCTATAGTCAACGGATTTAGTATTAATCTTCTCTCACCGGTGGCTTAACTAAAGGGGAAACCACCATATTTATTGATAATTATATCTATGGTTTCCATAATTGCGATCGATTCTCCCAAAATGGAGATGATTTGTTGATAATGTTCTAGGTCATCGTAGCTAAGGTGGCGACCTTTGCGGTCTTTTAGCCACTTCTGACACACTTGATAACCGCCGATATAAAAGTTCCAAATTTGAGGCGGAATCCCCGCAAAATACTGGTCAGAATTAATCGAAATTTGTTGTTTATTTTCGTCATATTTCACCTGCTCGACTAGATTAGAACCCGCCACGGGATAGCTACTAATTTCTTTTCCCGTTGCTTTCATTAGGTGTAACTGCACTAATCTGTCACCTTTTTTGACTAATTCCCAGAATAATTCTTGATTACTGGTGAGAGGAACACGAGGAAAGTCTATTTTTAAAAATTCGGCGTAACGTTGGCGATATTGGGGAGAGTGAAAGACGGCATAGATATAGTTAAAAATGTCTTCCGGTCCAAAGGTTTTCTTTTCGTCTCCTTTGCCATCACTGATAAATTCTAATTCAAGTTTTGCCGAAAGTTTGTTAATAAATTCTGGCGCTAGATTGGGACGGCGACCATTTGGCGAGTTGGTTGGTTCTGTTTCAAATAGCGTTGGGTTATTAGTTGGATAAAGATAAAGGGGGAAGTTATGGTTAGATTCTTTCGTGATATTTGAAATCAAACAATCATTAGGAACTAAGTCAGTTATCCAAAAATGTCTATATTCATTATTTGCTATTTGACGAGAACAAACTAAACACAAATTTTCTTTGTTAAATATATGGTTTCTTAAATCAGGTCTTGTTCTATCCATAACATAATCAGAATAAAACATAAACCTATTGTCGAAGGGTCTATAAGCGCATAAGTCAAGGAATCTCCACAAGTCTATCTCTTGTTTCAAAGCTGTAGCTGCTTTCTTCCAATCCCACTTTCCTAAATCATATTTATCAGAAAAAGAATTATCTAATTTATCTTGATTAACTAATTCAGTAATTCGTTTAACTATCTGCTCTTTATCGAAATCTATAGCAAAGTGATCACGATGACTCTTGAAACCATAGATATGAGTAATATATATTTCATCAATTCTATGATATTTATTATATTCACCTAGCGATTTTTCTGATTGAATTCTTAACAAATAAAATGGTTTTTTAGGCTCTATATCTAACCATTCAGTTGAACTAATATCATTTTCATCTAACCAATGATACTTACCCCCAACTAACTCTCTATTCTCTTTAACCTCTCTAACACCCCACAAATCAGCATGATAAACCTTGGCTAAATCTTGCTGACTATCTTGATACTTAATAAAAAACGCAATCGCTACACCTTGCTGAATATCAAACACATTTTGATCGGGTGAACCGTCGGGACAAACTTCTTTTTTCTTACTATTCCCATGCAAATCTAAAATATAAATCTCATCAAAAGTCTGCATCAAATTTTGACGCATTCCCCGAAAAGTGGGATTATCCAAATAACCATGATTTGTAATTAACGCCACAACTCCATAACCAGTTTCCGCTACCCGATACTGAGCAAAGCGAATAAACTTCACATAATCATCTAATAAACCTTTAGGGTTTCTCTCTCCCAATGGTTTTCCATCTAATTGATAATAATCCTTAACCAAATTCACAATCCAAGGGTCAGTATTCATCGACTGATAGGAATAGGGTGGATTGCCTAAAATAACCATAACTGGCATTTCTTGCTTAACACCTTGCGCTGACTCTGCTTCATCGCGAATGCGATTTAAAAACCCATCAGCAGGGGGAATTTGAAAAGCTTCCTGTAGGGTGTTAGTGAGATAGATTCCTAAGCGTTCATCGGCACTAAAATCATAGCCTAATTCCTGAAGTTGTAAACCTAATTTCATGTGTGCTACGGTGTAGGGAGCCATCAGTAATTCAAACCCAAAGAGACGGGGTAATAAATGTTTACTGACATAACTAGACCACATCCCTTTCTGTTGACGAAAACTATCATAGATATGGTCAATAACAGAGTGTAAAAAAGTGCCAGTTCCCACAGCAGGATCGAGAATTAAAACTTGGTGTATTTCCTGAGTTTCTTGGCTATTATTAGGATTTTTAATCGTAATTTTTTTGGCATCGGCCAAACCTTTAGGAATCTGAAACTTATTTTTTAGAATATAGTCCACACTGCGAACCATGTAAGAAACCACGGGTTCAGGGGTATAATAAACCCCCCTAGACTCACGCATTTTGCTATCGTATTCGGCTAAAAAAGTCTCATAAAAGTGAACCACAGGATCCTGCTTGCGCGTGCGTTTTCCAAAGCTGCTAAGAATACCATCCATGTCCGTTTGTTGTAAAATAGTGGCTAGAGTATCCACGGCCCAAGTAATCCGCTCATCTAATTCTGTACCAGCAATTTGATGAAAAATTCCCCGCAAAAAAGGGTTAGTTTTCGGTAGTCGAAATCCCGCCGTTTCCCTGGAAAAAGAACTTATTTGATCCGTATTACAGCGTGCTGCGAATAAACCATAACAGATTGTTTGTGCATACATATCCGCGAACTGCGCTTCATTGAGATCACTAATTAAAACTCGTTGAAAAGATTGCAATTGTTGCCGCAACATTCCCCCACAATCTTGATCTTTTAAAGCTTGGCCGATTGCGTCTCGAATTAACTGCGCTAAAGCGGCCATTTTTTTGGCTAATTCTCGCGGTGTTGTTATCTGAATAACTTTTGAGAGGAAAAACTGACAGAACAATTGTTCTACTTGTAAAATCCCCTGGGAATCAGGTTTAATTTGCTTTTTTTGATTAAGACTTGCCACGGCAGCTGATAGACGCAATTCTCCCGATACATACCAACGAAATTCTAAATGATCGGTGATAATTAAATTACCCAAAGCCTGTAAATAACGTTTTATTTGGGGAGTATTTTCAACCTTTTTGAGAGAAGTTCCGATATCTTTGGCTTCCAGATGACCAATTTCTACTATACCCTGATTAATCACAAAATCTGGAGCGCCACAAGCAATCCTTTTGGGTTCATTGAGAGCCTGTAGGTTATTATTTAGGGATTCAATTAATTTTTTTAAAGCAGGACGATAACTGTGTTCTGTGGCCTTACCCTGTTGATAAATGCCTGTGATTTCCTCTAGATATTTTGGCAGTGAATTACTCATTATCGTTGCGACATACAAACGTTCTTCTCTAGATAAAATATAACCTCATTTGCCCCCAATGTCCACTGCCCTCATCCTACTTTATGGCTGCATCTGACATTTGCAGAAATACCGACAATGAGCAATTATCAGTGATTCTTGAATTATCACAGATATATCAGCAGCTGCCTGTAAGCATCCCACCGAAAAGCTAATGCGCGGGGGGTTTGGGGGCGGCGCCACGCCCCCAACGGGGGGTTTGGGGGGTAGAACCCCCCAAAAGCTTGGATTGATTAATAAAGTCGGAAGTAATGCCCAATTTTATCAGAGAGTTTTCGCGTAAAAATCCCAACTTGCTAGATTTACAAAAATAAGATGTACCCTGCTTTATCCCTATCCTCAAGGATACCAAAATTAGCTAGAATGAAATAATAGGCGATAATCTCATCCCAACAACTTCACCAAAATATTAACGATGGTCAAAGCATCATCTCCCTTATCTCTAGAGCATCTCTATCATGTTCCCACCTACACTATAGCCGATACTGCGCGCTATCTCCATATTCCTTTACCCACTCTGAGAACGTGGGTACGAGGACGCACCTACCCCACTAAAAAAGGACAAAAAGAGTTTTTACCCCTCATTCAACGACCTAATCCGAATATTCCGCAACTTTCCTTTACTAACTTAGTGGAAGCGCACGTTTTAAGAGTTATTCGCAAAGTTCATAACATCCCTCTCGATAAAGTTAGACTGGCCCTAGACTATATTAGTGAACAATTTAACACCGATCATCCTCTGGTTCAAAAACAATTTAGTACCGATGGAACTGACCTTTTTATTGAACAATTTGAACATTTAATTAATGCCTCCCGTTCGGGACAATTGACGATGAAACAATTCTTAAATAATCTCTTAACTCGTATTGAATGGGATGAACAAGATATCGCCACACGGCTTTTTCCCACTATCGACATAAATGGGGAAGACTTCAGCAATAAAGTCCTAAAGATAGACCCTAATATTTCCTTCGGAAAACCCGTGATCACAGGAACAGGAATTCCCACTAAAGTTGTCACAGAACTTTATGATGCGGGGGACTCTATAGAAGATATTGCCAATGATTATAATTGTCAACCTTGGCAAATTGAAAAAGCGATTTTATTCGAGTGCAATTG
Source organism: Microcystis sp. M53602_WE12 (assembly GCF_030065455.1). NCBI lineage: Bacteria > Bacillati > Cyanobacteriota > Cyanophyceae > Chroococcales > Microcystaceae > Microcystis > Microcystis sp. M53602_WE12. The sequence continues at coordinate 4,853 of NZ_JASJFB010000333.1, forward strand.
GCAAGCGGCATGACCTATCAATACACCTATTTTATAGACCGCGCTTTAGGAAAATCTATCGGTGAAGCTTTGCAAGAAATAGGGGTTAAAATTGAATTTCATCATGCCCATTTTGCCCCAGATGCACCGGATACGTAGTGGCTACCTATTGTTAGTCAAAGAGGATGGATAGTATTAACTAAAGATGTAAACATTGGTATAAATATTTTAGAAGTTCAACAGATAGCCCGTTATCAGGCTCAAGTATTTGTTCTAGTTTCTGGTAACTTACCTCGTCAAACCATGGTTAATATTTTTGTCGAAACAATCGATAAAATCGAAAAAATAACCCAAGGTAATCAAGCCCCTTTTATCGCCAAAATATACCAAGATTTTCAAGTAAAATTGTGGAAAAATAAAAATGAATTAACCAGAATAATAGAAACTATGTAAAACTTATTAAAATATTTTTTATCAGTAAAAAATTACAGCTAAATTTGTTGACAATATTCTCACCATTACCTTTGATGCAATTGTCGAAATTGTCTGAGCAGTGAACCGGTTTAATCAACTTCTTAATCCCCCCACTTGCTGTTAAATTTATTTCCGTTCACTTCACCCAGGGGAAGGGGGGACTTCTGGCGAGATTTGAGTTAAACTAGAAAGGTTGACTATTGACAAACATCGATCGCACAGGAGCAAATTATGTCTAGAGTCTGTACTATGACGGGGAAAAAGGCCAATAACGCCTATGCGGTGTCCCACTCCCACCGTCGCACCAAAAAATTACAAGAAGCTAACCTACAATGGAAAAGAGTTTGGTGGTCGGAAGGCAACCGTTGGGTAAAACTACGCATCTCCACCAAAGCTATCAAAACCATTGAAAAGAAAGGATTAGCCGTCTTCGCTAGAGAAGTAGGCTTAAACTTAAATTTGTACTAAGCGAGTAGTTCGGAAGTGGAGACGAATCGGCCCTATCGTTGACTCCTCTGCTTTTGATTATTAAGTATTGCAACAGGGCGTGATGTGGGGTGAAAACTACCTTTAAGATTAAAAACTTAAAACGACCTGTTCAGGAGAATTTCAATGTATTCAACCCTATTAATGGCCGCTACCGCCGTACAAGGTTCCAGCGAATGGAGTCCCAAAGTGGCGATTGTCATGATTATCTGCAATATTCTCGCTATTGCTTTCGGTAAAGCGACTATTCAACAACAAAATGTCGGTCCTGCTTTACCTTCCCCCGCTTTATTCGGTGGTATGGGATTAGGCGCTTTACTGGGTACTACCAGTTTTGGTCATGTCCTCGGTGCCGGTGTCATCCTCGGTCTCTCCCGTCTCGGAGTTATCTAAATATGTTTTGATTTTCTCAATCGGTGGCCAAAAGTCACCGATTTCTTTTGTTAAAAATTCTGGACTATATAAGTAGGTAGGTGTTAAAAATTATCAGATGCCCCCCTTATTAAGGGGGGATTAAGGGGGGACTAAGGGGGGATCGGCACCCCCCTTATCAAGGGGGGCAGGGGGGATCAGAGGCAAAATCTATCTTCTATTTAATTAGAACCACTTACTTATAATAAATATGACTTTACCTCAAAAAAATTCTTTTTGGTACGATGAGCGATTTCAGAAGATTTTTCTACAGGTAATTATCCTGCTAATTGTCTGCCTAATTTTCTGGTTTTTTGGCCGCAATTTAGTGATTAATTTCCAACGCTTACGCTTAAGTTTTGGCTTTGGCTTTCTCTTTGATCCCGACCGACCAGCCTCTTTTGCTATTGGTGACTCTCCTATTGCCTACAGTCCCACCGATACCTATTTTCGCGCTCTTTTGGTGGGATTAGTTAATTCCCTCCGCATTATGATTACTGGCATATTTTTGGCGATTAGTCTGGGAATAGTTATCGGGTTAGGTCGCTTGTCGGATAATTGGTTAATTCGTCAGTTAGCAACAATTTATGTGGAAACTATTCGCAATACTCCTTTATTATTACAATTATTTTTCTGGTATTTTGCTGTATTTCTAAAACTGCCGAAGATTGAGGACTCTCTAGAGTTTTTTGGCAGGGTATTCTTAAATAACTCAGGAGTCTATTTGCCTTTCCCCGCTAATAGTTTCAGGACATGGTTAGCCTTAGCTATCATTGCTTTAGGAATAATTCTCTCAGTATTTTTATACCTAAAAAATAAACTTAGTTTATGCCTAACTAGCCTACTAATCCTAGTTATAATTCCTCTAATCTGGGGTTTACAATGGCAAAGTCCCCAAGTTAATCCTCTTAATCAAAATATTGACTTTGGTTTACATCTTTCTTCTGAGTTTGCTACTCTCTTAATCGGTTTAACTGTTTATACAGCTGCCTTTATTGCGGAAACGGTACGGGGGGGGATTCAATCGGTTAATCGGGGACAATGGGAAGCAGCTAAAGCCTTGGGATTAAAACCTTTATTAGTGATGAGATTAGTAATTTTTCCCCAAGCTTTGCCAGTGATTATTCCTCCTTTAACTAATGAATGTTTAAACCTGGTTAAAAACTCTAGTTTAGCGATCGCTATTGGTTATAATGATATTTATGCTATCTCTAGTACCATCGCTAATCAGACGGGAAAAGCTGTAGAAATGTTAATAGTAGTTATGGCCACCTATTTATTCTTTAATCTGGTGATTTCCTTGACTATGAATCAATTAAACAAACGGGTAAAAATTCAGGAAAGATAGGGTGTGTTAGCGAGTGCGTAACGCACCGAATCGCACCAGAATTTAGCGATAAAGTAACTAATGAGCATTAGCAGAATATAAAGCGGTGATAATTGCTGTCACCGCAGGACTAAGACTAGATAAAACCACCACAGAAGCGGTGGCAATGATGATAGTAGTAGCCATTCTCACCATACCATCTGTACCTTTTTGATAGGCATCAAATTTATAGTCTATGCGATCAATTTTTTGTCCTATTTCATCTCGCCACTTACTGAATACGTCCTGGGATTGGCTGAATTTTTCTTGCAAATCACTAACTTCATCACTTAATTGAATCAACGCCGCTCTGATGTCATCATTACTGGGATTTTCGGGAATTTGCATGACCTTGATTAGCAATCAACTAACAACCGCATATATTATAGCAGTTCTTAGCCATAAATTACAATTTTTTATCAGGAGGAGGAGTCAATCGCCAGCGCACTAAAAAACTATCAATACTTTCTAAACATTCCAAGTCATCTTTAGGTAAATAAGAATCTTTTGACAAGAAAGAAAAAGCCTGCTGAAACTCTTGACTATCAGCTTGAATCGGACTAGCAAAATGACAAGGAATAACCTGTTTAATCGGCCATTGGTAAATTCTATCAACCCATTGACTAACCTCGTCAGTAGTGCGATTAAGAATCAAAGTTTGCAAAATTGGGGCTACTATTAACCTCCCCTCTCGACGCAAATTTAAAAAAGTCCTTTGCCAATCATCCCCCCATTGAAAAGGGAATAAACCAAAATAGGCTTTTTTACTCTTTTCCTTAGCAGTAAAAGCATCTCGAAAGACCTTAATCCAATTGGGAACAGCTAAAACAGGAGGTTGAAAATAAAGAGCAAAAAGACAAATTCTCTGCCAACCCCGACGGCGATTTTCTGGGGTATCCTCCACCAAATCCTTAGCACTATTTTTAGCGTGAAACAGGAGAGGATAGGGGTCTAATTCTAAAATAGCGGGAGGATTTTCTGGGATAGAAATAATTCCATCAGTCAGCAGCAGAGTTTGAGAGTAGTGATGAAAAAAAGCCACCTCCGAGAAGTATCCCACATTCAGATCAATTGCGGGTAAAATTTCATAACTAAAATCTTTTCCTAAAGGAGTGGTTGCCGAGTCAGCAGGTAAAATTTCCGTTCGTTTTGCCGGTAAACCCAACCAACTCAAAGGTAAATTAAGAGGAAAACTCCATTGATTAGGAGCAACATAAACTATAGCCTTAGGAAAATAACGGGCAAAAGGACCAACAAAAACCTTATGTTCAATCCCAGAAATCGTCGGCAAAATAATATATTTAACTTCCCCGTGTTCACCTTCCAACTCACGCATTAAGCGAATACATTCAGGAGTCGGGGCCACTGGTGCATAAACAAATAAACCCCCGGATGCTAACTTAATTACCGTCATGCGAATCGGCACGACCACATAAAAAATACCCTGCAATTGCTCAAATGTCCAGAGCGTATCTTTCACCACTTCTTGGCGAATTGTCCGTCTTTGACCGTAGGGATAAAGTGGTACAATTGGCCAAAAAGGCCATGATAAATCTTGCGGAGTTATTGCGGCTTTTGTCATCGTCTGATTCTATTGCTGAAAATCTCTATTTTAGTTATCATAAACCCTTCTAATCCCCATGACTGATAAACTGCCCATTGATTCTTTGGTCAATACTTGGAATAGTCTCACGGGGGAAGTGATGAAAAGACTCCCCATCGACCAGTTGACTAATACTGTCCTCCAGTGGTTTAGTGTTAGTGACACTCAAGTGGCGGAAATTTTAGAAAAAGTCCGTCAAGAATTACCCACCACCGAGGCGCTGTTAATCGGCAAACCGCAAACGGGAAAAAGTTCGATTATTCGGGGAATAACGGGAGTTTCGGCGGAAATCGTCGGGCAAGGTTTCCGTCCCCACACCCAAAACACCCAGCGCTACACCTACCCCGCAGAAGACTTACCCCTGTTGATTTTTACCGATACGGTGGGGTTAGGGGATGCCTATCAACACACAGACAGGGTAATCGCGGAATTATTAGCAGATTTAGCCGAAAATACGGGACGGGCCCAGGTTTTTATCGTGACGGTAAAAATTAATGATTTTGCCACCGATAGCCTCCTAGAAATTACCAAACAACTGCGGCAAAAATACCCTAAAATACCCTGTTTACTGGCTGTCACCTGTCTTCATCAGCTTTATCCTCCTAATACCGTTGATCATCCCCCTTATCCTCCCGATTGCGAGGATATCAATCGCGCCTATCAAGAAATTAAAGAAACTTTTAAGGATTTATATGACAATTCTGTGCTAATAGATTTTACCCTAGAAGAAGACGGTTATAACCCCGTTTTTTACGGTTTAGAGGCATTTAGAGACAATTTAGCCGATTTATTGCCAAAAGCCGAGGCTAACACCATCCACCAACTTTTAGATCGGGAAACCAGCAATAAATTAGGCAATCTCTATCGGGACGTGGCCCGACGCTATATGTTAGCCTTTTCCGTCATAGCGGCGACCTTGGCGGCGATTCCCTTACCCTTAGCGACTATGCCCGTTTTAACCGCCCTACAAGTGTCAATGGTGGGGGTTTTAGGCAAATTATACGGTCAAGTCTTAACCCCATCCCAGGCCGGTGGAGTCGTAAGTGCGATCGCTGGAGGCTTTTTGGCCCAGGCCATCGGTCGGGAATTGGTGAAATTTATCCCCGGTTTTGGCAGTGTTATCGCCGCTTCTTGGGCCGCCGCCTATACCTGGGCCCTAGGAGAGGGCGCTTGTGTCTATTTTGGCGATTTAATGGGGGGTAAAAAACCCGATCCTAAAAGGATTCAAATGGTGATGAAAGAGGCTTTTTCTGCTGCCCAAGAAAGATTTAAAAATGTCGCTACGGGAGGAGATAATTAAGCGGTATTCAAAGATTATAGCGGTAAGCGCTTGAGTGAGATACAGACCAAGCTTTGCCTAGCATGGTTTATAGCTTGTGACACTGTACCTAATACGACTGCACACCGCTATAAGCTAGTGAGGTACACATATTTTTCTTCCCTTTTGACTTTTGCCTCTTGCCTTTTGCCTAAAACCCATAACTTTTGTACCTCAGCAGACTGAAAAACGCTATATAGTCATTTCAAATAAATCTGATACACTCTAGAGCGATGGGAAAATATCTTAAGAATTTGTGGTATGTAGATATAGATTTGTCCAGTGTGCCAAAGTGAAATGACTAATAACAGTTATCAGTTAGACGTTTTCAGTGCAATACCGAAGGCACTGCCTAATACTGTGCCGAGCTTGTAGCCCACATTCCGCACCCTAAGTGTCACAACGTCTCAAAAGAGGAAGGGGCGTGAGTCATACTAAATCCAGTTATTAAAAACTGATTATTTATTCTCCCCTTTGCCTTTTGCCGTTCGGACCTCGGCGTGAGACTTCGGCGTGAGACTTCGGACGTTCGGCGAGCTCAGTCGAGCCGCGTGAGCTTTTGTCGAACGCTTTTGTCGAACGCTGATCTCACGGCCGAAGCCTGTTGCTTTTTGCCTGTCCTGATATGTAGCCTATACTCAACGGATTTAGTATCAAAATACTTATCTAGAGGAGTGAGTTGGCGGCAAGCTGCCGCCAACTAAGCCGAAATTTTCAGGGTTCCCCCGGTCATTCTCAATAAACAGTGCTTGTTGAGAATGACCGGTCCATCAGACTTAACATCTAGCGGGAGATGTTCGAGTTGCTCGCTTTGTTTTGTCACCCCTTGAAGTCAATCCATCTGGTCAAGATAAGAGATAATATTCCTGGCAAGGTTTGGGGAAAAATCTCAAAATGTTGCGCCTCTCGTCCGTTAAGTTGCTAATCTTTTGATTGTCTTGAATAGGTCGGAGATGAATTCCTTGGAAGCCCTGAAATATCCAGCGTAACGTCGGTCGGTCAGTCAACTTACCCAACGGATTTTTCAGTCCCGTCTCCTGCTGTTTTAAACTTAAACGAAGTTGTCTTTGACCAATAGTATAAACCAGCAGGCACAAGCCCCTTAGCCTGGCCAGGACCTCAATTCTCTGGGGAGATTTGAGAAAGACACTGTCGGCAAAAAAGCTGGGGTCTTTGAGAAAAGAAAATCCTCTTTCCGGAGCTTGTTGCCCTTTATATTTTTTGATAATATCCTCACTTTCAGACTTGAATTGGCCATTCATGGTCGAACAGCCCACTCGCCTAAGTTTTCCAACAATTCCTATTTTTTCATAATTAGGGGTCTCAAGACCCCCCTAGCGGACGCAGAGAAAATCCTCACCAGCTAAGTCTTTTTACTCAAGTCTCTAGACGGGGACAGCCAATGTGACAGTTGAGGATGCGGAATGTGGGTTACACGGATGTCGGCTGTACCTCAGTATGCCATAATGAATGTAGGAAAAGTATTGCAGACTACCAAATCATGCCAAATCCCAATTTCGATTCGGTGATTGATACGTTCACAATCGACGATCTGTTTTTTCTCCGTTATCAATATCGCGTCTACAAGGAATGGAACAACGATCCCCGTCTCGCCGTTCTGCCTGGCTTCAATCCGGGTGTGACGGGTGCCAAGGCCACCAGTGGCATCCGCTTTGTCGATGGCACGGATCAATTGCGTTACCAGGTGGGTGGCGGCATCACCCCCACCACGGCACCCTACCCCTTGTCCACCACAGATCCGAAATTCATGGCTGGGGGGACGGGCACGCTGTTTCGCCGTCTCACCAGCCAGAGCTTCACGCAAGCCACGGGTGGTTTCACGATCAACTTCCAGACGGGAGCGGTCGTCTACGACCAAAACTATACGCTTGATTACAGCCTTCGCGGCTATGCCAATCCCAGCAATCCCGACATCTTCGATGCCAGCCCCAGGCTGATCAGCAATCTGGTTTCCAATCAAAGCGGCAAGACAGCGCTGCAGGTGTTGGATGATCCCTACGCCAAGGAGTGGACCCAGGCCGGCACCCAGGCTGGCAAGCGGGTGAGCCAGAAAAACAACACCCGCCATGAAACCATTCTCACCGGTGGCAATGGGGTGAATGGCTCCAATACTGGAAATCCCCTGCCGAATTCAGGCTTTTTCGCCCTGTTTGGCCAATACAACGACCACGGCATGGATTTTCTCGCCAAGGGCAAGGATGGCAGCCTGCTGATCCCCCTGCTCCCTGGAGACAGCCTTTACAACCCTGGCTCGCCCACCAACTTCATGGCTCTCTCCCGCACCAACACGGTGCAGGTGGAGATCGGCGAGGGCAGCCGCGATGCCCTGGTGGCGGAGCTAGGCCTAGCGGGCTACAGCCGCCCCAGCCAATGGGATGTGGACAATGAGAACGCCGCCATCGGCACCAGCTTCACTGGCACCAGTGGGGGGACCTTGGTGCTCAATGAGCAGCTGATCGTGATCAATGCGGGCGCCACCCTCAACGATGTGGTGGCCACCATCAACAGCAAGGCGGCCTTCACCGGCGTGGTTGCCTCCACCACCACCAACGGCAGCAGCCAGAGCGTGCTGAAGCTCACCCCACGCAATGGCGAGAGCATCAACCAAACCTCCGCCTTTCTTGATCTCAACCAGGTCTATGGCTCGGTGGAGAGCCATGCCATTTTCATGCGGGAATACAAGGGCAATGGCGAACTCACGGGCCGGCTGCTCACCGATCCGCAAAACTCCACCGCCCGCTGGTTTGACCTGAAAAAGAATGCCGAGCGCATTGGCCTTACTTTGCGCGATCGCGATGTGCTGTCTGTGCCCCTGGTGGAGATCATCCCCCAAGGCCAGCCCAATGCGGGGCGCTATGCCTTTGTGGTGCTCGACAAGGTGTCGGGGCAGAAGAGCTACGTCTTTGATACGGCGGCCGTCACCTCCAATCAGGTGCTGGCCAAGGCCGGTTCAGCGTTTCTGATCGATCTGGCCAGTGACTGGAAAGGCTCTCCCCAGCCTGCTGGCAGCGATCCCTTCAAAGCCAACGGTGATCTGAAGGATCCCTCTCGGCTGAATCAACACGCTGTGGGCGGAGATGGGCGCCTGAATGAAAATATTGGTCTCACGGCAATGCATGAGATCTTTGTCACAACCCACAACAATATCCTGTCTCAGATTCAGGCCAATCTCGCCCAAAATGCCGGAAACAATGGTAATAACCAGGCCCTTTCCGGACAAGAGCTGTTTGAAATCGCCAAGCTGGCCAATGAAAACTTCTACCAACACCATGTGTTGCAGGAGTACGCGCGGCGCATTACCCCCAACCTGGGTGCATTCGCCGGTCCCAATGCGGGCAACAACAACAACGCCGGCTTCAATGCCAGCATCTTGGCGGAATTCGCCTCCAGCGCCTTTCGCTTCGGCCATTCCCAGCTCACCGAAACCGTGGCCCTCACCTCGGTGAACCAGCAAACGGGCCTGGCTAACCCCGGCGGGCAGATGGACATCCCGCTGCTGCAGGCCTTTCTCGCCCCCCAGATCTACACGGGCGACACGGCAGGGCAGATCGCCGCGGGGATGAGCCAGCAGGTGGGCAACGCCACCGATGAATTCATCACCAACACCCTTCAAAACGCCCTGGTAGGCCTCCCCTTGGATCTGGGTGCCCTCAACATCGCCCGCGGACTGGATACCGGCATCACGCCCCTCAATGAAGCCCGTCGCCAGATTCAAACCTACCTTCGTGGCGTGCGTACCTCTCCAGATGGGACCACCGGGTTGGTGCAGGCCAACAATGCCATTGACGCCAACCTTGCGGCCCTGGAGGCCAACCTGCGGCCTTATATCAGTTGGAGAGATTTTGGAGCCCATCTGCTTCATCCCGAATCGTTGAAGACGTTCATTATGGCCTACGCCCGCGATGCCATCCTCAGCGGCTATTCGGGCAATGCCGATCTCTCCTATTGGAATCAACTGCAAGCCAGTCCGGCTCCCGGCGCGGCCGCCACCTACGCCGCCGCCCTCTCCGCTGCGGCGGATTTGGCCATGGGGGATGGGGCCTTCATGGGCCTGCTCTACGGCGGCAGCAGCACGGATGCCCTGAATCCCTCAGCGCCCGTGAACACGCCCAGCGGCAACCAGGACTTCCAAAAGATCTCCCTCTGGCTGGGTGGATTGGCAGAGGCCAAAACCCCCGGCGGTATGCTTGGCCCCACCCATGATTTCATCTATGCCTACCAGATGCAGCAACTGCAGCGGGGTGATGAGGCCTACTACCTGAGCAAGCTGGCTGCCACGGATCTGGTGGAGGAAATCAAGGGGAAGACGGTGGCCGACATGGTAATGGCCGCCACGGGAGTGAAGCATCTCTACCACAAGATCTTTGCGGTGAATGATGCTGATTATGAGCGATCCCTGCAGAGCTTCAACACCTATTCTTCTGAAGCTTTATTGCTTGGGGCCACTCAGACGGTGGTTGATATCACCGGAACTCAACGGTTGGTGGGCAGGGCTGGCTATGTGAATGGCGTGCTTGTCGGCAATGGTGGCAACTACCTTGATGCCCGCGGCGTGTTCAGTCCCAACGGGGAGGGCAAGGCCAGCGAGCTCTTTGGCGGCACCAGCGGCGCCGATCAATTCAAGGGCTTGGGTGGGGATGACTGCATGTGGGGCGATGCAGGCGCGGACACCTTCTGGGCCGGCGATGACAATGACTTTGTCGATGGCGGTGAAGGGGATGACACGATCTACGGTGAAAACGGCTTTGATATGTTGCGTGGGGATGCCGGCAAAGATCAGATGTATGGCGGCACCGGCAACGACGATATGTATGGCGGAGAGGGGAACGACAGCCTCTTCGGTGAGGATGGCGCCGATGATCTCAACGGCGGCAATGGCGACGACGTTGTCAGCGGCAGCCTCGGCAATGATCTGGTGAAGGGACAGGCTGGTAACGACACCCTCATCGGCGGCCAGGGGAACGACATCATCACAGGGGGTGGAGGAAACGATCTCTTCACCTTCAACGAAGCCCCAGGCCTCAATGGGGTGGATCAGCTGCGGGACTTCACCTCCGGTGTGGACAAACTGGTCTTCGACAAGATCGTCTACGCAGGCCTGAGCGGCTCCACCCTCACCGCGGCCCAGCTGCGGGCGGAGGCCGGGGCCACGGTGGCCACTACGGCGAACCAACGCTTCATCTACAACCTCTCCAACGGTGATCTGTTCTTTGATCCCGACGGCACCGGCGTTGTCGCGGCCACGCAGATCGCCAACCTGAACCGCTTCAATCCGGCCTTCCCCTCGGATGTGGCGTCGGCCAACGCGGTCTTCCCCAACCTGGTCAGCAGCGATTTCTTCCTGATGTGAGCGGCCCTGGAAGCGTAATAAATCATACTGGATTTTATTGCAATTGAGAATCAATTACGGCGGTTGCTTTATTCGTCTGGCACAGCTAATTCCTTATTGGATAAGCTTTTCCGCGTGGAGAATGTACCAGACTAATCCTGAATCCGCCGTAGTTATTGAGAATATGGAAGGCAATTATGAGCGTTTCAGAGACTACATTCTCAATAAGTTGCCACAAAATCTCGGCTTAATGAGAACCAGAAAATTTCAGGACTCACGGTTCGCTCATTTGAAAAGCGTTTAGCACATTGACACTCCCGTCGCTAAAAGCGAGGGATTCTTGGTTCCGCCGAGTTTCCTTAATCTGGCAGGACGTATCCAACATTCGCCAGGGGGGGGTTTCGGTATGCTCTACCGTACTTAGTCCTCTTTTCAGAATATTGATAGCGGCGTTAATGTCTCTATCTTCTACATAGCCACAATCGGGACAAATCTATGTTCTTGTAGATAGAGATTTAACGCGATGTGCAACTATATTTTTAGTCTTGATTTACAAGGCTTTCAGAAATTAGCAGAGATAAAGTATCCTCTGGAACCCTGATTCTGTCGTTTTTAGTCGCACATCGCGTGATTTAGGTACTTTTTGAGCACAATTAGAGCAATTTTGACTTGTGTTGTGAGGTGGTACGGCTACCGTAGCCTTACCATATTTAGGGTTTGCTGAAAAAGTTTTTCGTGGGGGCAGGGTGTGGGCTTCGGCCGTGAGCTTTTGCGTTCGACAAAAGCTCACGCCGAGGTCCGAACGGGTGTAGGGTGTGGGGTGTAGGGTTTTACCCATTTTCAGGGAAAAAGTCCCGGAATTTTCCCCCCGATCCCTCCAATGGCTGGCACTTTTTGATGTCCAAAAAGTCTAAAAGTCTTACCCAACAAGGTTTTTAGATTTATTCAGCCAACCCTATCTCGATCGCATTTCCTATCAGCGCAAAATGAGTAAACGCTCGCTCCTCCCCCCATTACCCACAGTTAAAAACGAAAGGAAAAAGGCAGTAAATCCGAGAGATTAAAACGATAATTTTGCTGAGTTCCACAGATAATAATCTCCGCTTGCGGCGCTAATTCGGCTATCCATTGACGACAGGCTCCGCAGGGAGTTAACTGACTAATATCATCCTTGTCCACCCCATCGATACAGGCTATAGCGATCGCCCGTACTTCTCGATCGCCCGCTGCGACTATTTGCGCTAAAGTTGCCCTTTCCGCGCACAAACTCAAGCCATAACTAGCGTTCTCTACATTAGTACCAGCATAAATCTTTTTATCTGTCAAGACCGCTGCCCCCACCCGAAAACGGGAATAGGGAGAATAGGAAAGTTTCGCCACTTCCCGAGCAGTGTCACAGAGTTGTTGTCTTTCTTGGTCAGATAGGGTCATCGGCTAGATAGCATCCGAGGCAACTTTGATTACTTCTTAATTATCGCTTTGGTCGTGCTTTGATGACATCCGAGCAAGACGGCCATTTGCCGTTGAGATAAATTTCCCTCTTGACTAGGTTGGTAGAGCAAGTTTCTTTGTTCTATGTTAAGATGTTGGTGGCTTAGTTTTTGGGATTTGTTGTTGTATTGAGCGGACAATACCTCATGAGCCTTTCTCTGTCAACTCTTAAGGAGTCGTGCGTTTCATTTTTGAATTGGCGATTTAAGATCAGTTTTGTTTAAGTATCTTTTACCATGACTTCTACATCGAACTTTCAGCCGACGATAGTCTCAGAGTTTTAGCCCACCTCGAACTCAGCCTAGTTGCTCATTTTCACAGCAAAAACTGCATCCATAAATTTATCGCCGAATTTTAGCATGGAAATTGACACACTACTGCAGCAAATTGATATTGGAGAAGACCAAGAATATGAGTTTAAATCAGCCGAGGGAGGCTTGCCAAAAGACATTTGGGAAACTCTTTCAGCTTTCGCTAATACCGATGGCGGTTACATTATTTTGGGTGTTAGCGAAAAAAAACCTAGATTAGAAATTACAGGAGTGCGTAACCCTAAAAATCTTCAACAAGAGTTTTGGGATAACCACAACAACCGACAAAAACTGAATATATCTATCTGTTCTAATTCAGACGTAGAAGTAAAAAAGATTAATGAATATCAGCTTCTCATTATTCATATTCCTAGAGCTACCCGAACTCAGCGTCCTGTATATATTAACAATAACCCAATGACTGGTACATATAAGCGAAATTATGAGGGAGATTATCGCTGTCATAAGGAGGAAATAGAGCAAATGTTTCGCGATGCCAGCAATGAACCTCAAGATTTTCAAGTTTTAGATAATTTTAATCTCAACGATATTGATCCTGATACTCTGAAAGTATTTCGCCAACGGTTCAGCAATCGCGAACCCGATCATCCTTGGTTAGCATACAATGATCAACAATTACTCCATCAGTTAGGAGGATGGCGACGAGATAGAAATTCTAGCAAAGAAGGATTAACTGTAGCGGGTTTACTCATGTTTGGACGAGAACGCAGTATTTTAGATGCTTTCCCCCATTATAGTCTCGACTATCAGGAAAAATTATCTGACGATCCTGAAAAAAGATGGACATATCGCTTAACTCTTGATGGTAAATGGGAAGCTAATTTACTTAACTCTTATTATCGTGTTTATGGCAGATTAATTAATAATTTAGATGTTCCTTTTCAATTAGACAAAGATGCCGTTCGTAAAGATGAAACCCATGTTCATGAAGCTTTAAGAGAGGCTTTAGTTAATACTTTAATCCACGCCGATCACCAGTCGTCACGGCCTATAAAGGTGGTAAAATCTATCGATGGCTATCTGTTTTCTAATCCTGGTCGTCTGAGAATTCCCCTACAGCGTCTCTATGAAGGCGGTACTAGCGATCCTCGTAATCCTCATCTACAAAAAATGTTTCAAATGCTCGGATTAGGTGAAAAAGCTGGCTCTGGATTTGGGAAAATTCTTCGTGCTTGGAAAGAACAACAATGGTTGAGTCCCCTAGTTTCGGAAAAACTTGACCTAGAAGTTACATCTGTTAATTTACCGATGACAAGTTTTATTCCCGAAGCAGTTGAAGTGGAATTAAAAAGGATTATCGGGGATGCTTACCGTCAGTTAGGTGATCTTGATAGGATAATATTAGTATTAGCGCATCAGTTTGAGGAAATTAGTAATACTGACATTCAGCGTTATCGATCAGAACATCCCAGAGATATTAGCGAACGCCTTCGTAATTTAGTTCAAAATGGCTGGTTACACCAGTCAGGTAAGTGTCGGGGAACACGCTACACCCTACCGAACCAGAATTTTTCAGCGCAACTTTCTCTATTACCAAGCTCCGAACATTACCCACCAAGCTCCGAACATTACCAACAGTTAGAGGCAATTGCTGAACCCATACGCAGAAAAGGCCGCATTAGTAAAGACTCGGTACGAAAAGTGATTCTTGAACTATGCTCCCAACAATATCTACCCCTCGGAACATTAGCTCAACTGCTCGGAAGAGAACCTGATACTATTCGTAATCACTATGTCAACCCGATGATAGATGAGAGATTGCTGGAGCTTAAACACCCCCAACTAAGGAACCATCCTCAACAAGCTTATCGAACAGTATCTCGATCGCATTTCCTATCAGCGCAAGATGAGTAAACACCCGCTCCTCAAATCCGAGAGATTAAGGGGACTACATCGGCAAGCCACTAATTTAGCGATCGATAGCTAACTTATCACTTAACATTTCCCTGACGATTTTAGCGGTAGCGGGGGCTAATAAAACCCCGTTACGGTAGTGTCCCGTGGCCAGAATAACGTTATCGTATCCGGGCAAATATTCGATGATGGGAGCGGATTTTTTCTCCGGTCGCGGTCGCTTACCGGACCAAGTACGCACGATCGCACCCGCGGCCAAAGAGGGACAAAAAGCGATCGCCTGTTGATACACTTGCTCTAATAGGGCAGTATCGGCGATAATTTCGCCCTTTTCGTCCATAAATTCCACCGTTGCCCCAATCCAGTATTCCGCTCGGGCCAAAGGCAGAATATGCAGGTCATTTCCCGTTAAAATCGGCTTAAAATCGGAACTTTCTAAGGGTTGCGTCAATTTTATCTGTAAAGCTTGCCCTAAAACCGGTCGGATTTCCACTGGATGGGTAAGAGTTTCGGTTAAAGCAGTGGAACCAATTCCCGCACAAAGAATCAAAAAGTCGGTTTCCTCTATACCATTGGAACTATAAACCTGGGTGCATTGCCTCAAATTAGAGCCATGAAGCTCTGTCTTCCCAAAATTTTCAACTTTTACCCCAAATTGACATTTTACCCCCCTTCTTGCCGCAGCATCGACGAGGGCTTCCGTGAGCAGGGCCGGATTAATTTGATGATCCCTGGGAGAATAGATGGCACCATGGAGATGATCGCTGGCCACTTGGGGACATTTTTGGTTTAAAGTCTCTTTATCCCAGATTTCTAGACAATATCCCTGTTCTTGG
This sequence comes from Microcystis sp. M53602_WE12, assembly GCF_030065455.1. Classification (NCBI taxonomy): domain Bacteria; kingdom Bacillati; phylum Cyanobacteriota; class Cyanophyceae; order Chroococcales; family Microcystaceae; genus Microcystis; species Microcystis sp. M53602_WE12. The sequence continues at coordinate 20,353 of NZ_JASJFB010000333.1, forward strand.
CGGATTTCGGCTAACTTGCGCCAATTTTCTTCGTCTTCGGCACTCGATCGCAGTAGGACAATACCATCACGGTTACAGGGAATAGTCAGTCCGGTGAGGGATTCTAGCTCAGGAAGGAGGGTTTCGTAACGTTTTAAACTTTCTTGCCG
>NZ_JASJFB010000676.1:0-2106 GCF_030065455.1 Microcystis sp. M53602_WE12
GGCACTTACGGTTTAGCGGCGATGGATGCACTTCATGTTGCTGCTGCGCTGCAAATTCAAGCTGATGAACTAATCACCACCGAAAAGCCAACCAAACCAATGCACCGAGTCAGGGAAATTCAGATTGTTTCAATCTAATGTAAGGCTTTGGAGTAATCTAAGAGTAAGGAGACCAGGGACCGATGACGGTTTCTCCTCTTAACCTCAGCTAAAAATGCGATCGCTTTCTCCTATCTACACAGTAAAACAGCGATCGCCCCTGATTAAGCAATAGCAAATTCTGTTAATTCACGACTTGCAGGATCATGAAATGCTAAAACAATATCTTCTTTGGGAATCCCTGCTTCTAATAATTGAGAGGTGATTCCTATTTCTGTCCAATCTTGTTCAATATAAACTCTTTCATTTTTAATACGAATATGAATCTGAATATTGTTGATTTTCTTTTTGTTTATCCAACCAATAGACATCCATAGATAATGATCATGATTTTCATCAAAAATCAAACAGGTTTCTAGTTTTTTTTTGGATGAGCTATTCGCAATTTCGTCTAGCTTTGTTAAGGTATTTTGAATAATTTGGCGATAGTTAGTTAGTTTATCCATTGGACAATCTCCTCTTTTTCGATGTTGACAACTAATAAATCTAATTGGTGTCTTTTAATAACGGCTTGAATAGATTTTCGTTGGAAAAAAGTCTCATAAATTTCATCTTTGATAGCCAGATAGATTTCTTGGTATTCATCTTGTCCTAATTGAATGAGATCACGATAAAAAATATATTGTCCCAAAGCCATTTCAAAGTCTTTCATCATTGAAGGGCCAAGAAAGCTTTTAATTTCAATGATAATTTTACGTTGTCTTTGTTCTTCGGAAATATATTTCTCGATCGCCAGGTCTGGATACAATTCAGCGTCTTCATATTCAATAGGATAAGGATCAGCCGTAATTGTCCAGCCGTCTTTAATTAAGGCATTTTTAACGGCTTCGTGATAGAGGTCTTTTGCTGGCATTTGCCTCCTTCTATTTTGATCACTGGATTTATTATAAGCGATCGCCCTCCTCTTCTCACAGTAAAATAGCGATCGCCTCTTCCAAATTTTTATTAAAAACGCGATCGCCTATCGGTAGATGTCCTTTCGATGTCCAATATCTAAAATAATCACCTTTTTTGCGGAATCATCTATCGCGTAAATAACGCGATAAACTCCAATCCGAATCCGCCAGCCTTCTCGTCCTGTCAGTTTGAGACACCCTGCTGGTCTTGGATTGTCAGCTAATGCTCTAATCCCGTCTCGAACTTTCTGATAACTATCTTGGGGAAGATTAGCTAAAGCCTTAGAAGCTTGTTTTTTAATCGCAATAGTGTAATTCATTGACGACTATTTTCAATTTCGGCGATCGCCTCTTCAAAAGGAATTTCTTCCTCTTCCGAAATAGCTAAATCATAGGCTCTAATAGCATTCAATTCTTCAGAATCTTCTAGGAGTTTTCGATATTCCTCTATATCTAAAAGAATACCGATTTGATTACCCTGTTCATCAGTAATATACTTTTGCTTTAATGGCATTGATAATTACCTTGTTTGTTAATTTTATCCCCTATTATAGCTCAAATTTCTCCTTCATCCTCAACTCAACAGCGATCGCCTTTCTCAAACTTAATAAAACAGCGATCGCTCCACTTAAAGTTAAGATGAGAAACTATACCTCAACTTATCCTAAGAATTAAAGATTAAAAAGTATTTCCTATTCTACAAACTAATGGTATTAATTTAGCTAGAGTTGAGGGTTTGACTTTAGAAAATTGGAATGCTATAATAATGCCTAAATACCAATATTCGGAATAATTAATTATGTCATCTTTATACTTCTTAAGTAGCTGGTTATAATTAAATTAAAAATGGATTTTAGGTTCGATCCCCCCTGCCCCCCTTGATAAGGGGGGTGCCGATCCCCCCTGCCCCCCTTGATAAGGGTAGGGCTGTTTCATTCTCCCATCAGAATATCAAAAGGAAAAGCGATCACTGTCAGGTAAAATGAGAAGTGAACGCGAACTTTTGAAAGATATGTTGAGCTTAATAGAAAAACTAAAACAAGTCAAGGAC
>NZ_JASJFB010000066.1:0-4322 GCF_030065455.1 Microcystis sp. M53602_WE12
GGGCATAAATCGACTAAATCCTTATCTGGCAAGAGACTTAATTGATTAGCTCGTTCTAGATCGAAAACAATTGACAAAAATCGCCAAATGTCTTTCTATATAAGGGTTTCATCCCTTATAAACCCCCTCCATTGCATAACATAAACCGAAGAACCTCATTTTATTTGCCCCGAACAACAGTAGATTTATCCTCCCCTAGTCCAGTGAAAAGGTGACAGTTAGGGGGGATAAAGCTCAAAAATAATTGACTCATAAGTAGGTAGGCACAATTATTTGTAGGATGGGTTAGCGGTAGCGTAACATGAGCGGGCGTTGGGTTTCATGCTTCAACCCAACCTACGTTCTGGAAACTCTCAACTTAAAACTTACATCTGATAACTGATAACTGATAACTGATAACTGATAACTGAAATTAAACCACTTTAGCGATGGCTGCTTCTAGCTTATCCATAGCCTCATCTACTTCTGTTTCCGAGACAATTAAAGGAGGTACAAAACGGAGAACTTTCGGACCTGCGGGAGCAATTAATAAACCCTCGGCCAAGGCTGCATTAACAATAGTAGATGAAACCAACTCACTTTCTGAATTAATTTCCAGACCATTAATTAAACCCCAACCGCGCACATCGACAAATAGATGGGGATATTGAGAAGCAATCACGCGTAAACGGCTGCGTAACTGTTCCCCTCGCTGCTGGACATTTTCGAGAAGATGATCCCGTTCAATGGTTTGTAATACTGTTAAAGCTGAGGCACAAGCGAAAGGATTACCTCCAAAGGTACTCGCATGACTACCCGGTTCAAACACATCACAGAATTTTCTGCACATCATCGCACCGATGGGAATACCACCCGCTAAACCCTTAGCAGAAGTGAAAATATCCGGTTCCACTCCTAAATTCTCATAACCCCAGAGTTTACCAGTTCTTCCGACTCCCACCTGTACTTCATCAAAGACAAGCAAAATGTTATTTTCGTCGCAAATTTGCCGTAAACGTTGGAAATATTCGATATCCCCTGGACGAACTCCCCCTTCACCCTGCAAGGGTTCCAACATAATCGCGGCCACACGACGATTACCCTCATCGAGATCAGCGATCGCATTTTCCACCGCTTCGATATCATTATAGGGAATATAGGCAAACCCCGGCATCAGGGGTTCAAAGTCTTTTTGGTACTTCGGTTGACCGGTTGCGGTGATGGTAGCTAAAGTCCGACCGTGAAAACTAGCGTGAGCGGTTAAAATAACCGGCTGTTCGAGGAAATCTAGCACCGTATGGGCATATTTCCGTACTAATTTAATCGCCGCTTCGTTCGCTTCCGCACCAGAATTACAGAAAAAGACTTTATCAGCGCAGGAATGATCGACAATCCATTTAGCTAGTTCCCCTTGTTCGGGAATATAGTATAAATTCGAGACATGATGGAGTTTTTGGATTTGCTGGCTAACCACTTCAATTAAAGCGGGGTGTGCGTGACCGAGGGTACAGGTGGCAATTCCCGCAACAAAATCAAGGTATTGTTTACCGGAAGTATCCCAGAGAAGACAGCCTAACCCTTTGGCGATCGCAATGGGAAAACGACCATAAGTATTCATCACATAGCTGTTAAAACTATCTCGATCGAAGGGTTGATTCGGGTTTAAATTGGGAGTGGGATCAACTAGGGTTGGTTCTAAAAGGGTTTCTGGACTCACTGGGGAACTCCTGCGCGATTAGACATAGGGGAAATTATAATCAAATCCGTCTGAGAAGGACGGGTTATTTAGATTAAAAACTGATTTTATTGTAATTTACTAGACAGTCTTAGGGGTGAATTTTGCTTGTCTATCAGTGAAGATAAATATCGTCGTCTGCGTCAGGAATTAATCGGGGGAATTTTTGCCCTGATCGTGGTGTTTTTGCTGGGTACGCTTTGGTATCATCTGATCGAGGGTTGGAGTTGGCTAGATTCGGCCTATATGACGATTAGTACCCTCGCTACCGTCGGTTTTGGCGAAATTAATCCCCTAGGTGAACGGGGACGACTGTTTACAATGGTTTTGATCGTGATGGGAGTAGTTAGCATCGGTTATATTGTTAATCGCTTGACCGAAGCTTTAATTCAAGGCTATTTTCAAGAGGGACTCAAACAGAGACAGGAGAAACGCTTGATCGATCGACTATCGGAACACTATATCATCTGTGGTTTGGGTCGCACGGGTAGACAGGTGGCGATCGAATTTCACGCCGAAAATATTCCTTTTGTAGTCATTGATACAGACCCCCTACAGGTAAATCGGGCCAAAGAATTAAATTATATTGTTGTTCAAGGAGATGCCACCTTAGATAAATCTTTACAAATGGCAGGAATCGAACGCGCTATTTGTATTGTGGCCGCTTTAACTTCCGATGCGGAGAATTTATATACAGTTTTGTCTGCTAAAACTCTTAATCCGAAAATTCGCGCCATTGCTAGGGCCAGTACCGAAGAAGCAGTACAAAAATTACAACGGGCCGGGGCCGATGCGGTAGTATCTCCCTATATTACCGGCGGTAGAAGATTAGCGGCCGCAGCCCTACGACCCCAGGTGATGGATTTTGTCGATGGGATTTTAACTGGAACCGATCGATCGTTTTATATGGAAGAATTTTTAATCGATCCGAGGACTTGTCCCTGTGTCGGTTTAAGTCTTAGTCAAGCACATTTAAGATCTCGATCGGGGGCGTTAGTTTTAGCTATACGTCGCGCCGATGGTACGCTAATTGGGGGACCGACTGGCGATACGGAATTAATGGCCGGGGATCTGTTAATTTGTATGGGAACGGCCGAACAATTACGCAGTTTAACTCAGATTTTAATCCCCATGCGATCGGATGGTTTACGTTTACCGAAGCATTAGTTAGGGTTTGCGCCAAAAAGTTTGTAGGATGGGTTAGTGGTAGGGTAACATGAGCGGGTGTTGGGTTTCATGCTTCAACCCAACCTACGTTCTCTAGAAGACTTATCACCAATTTTCTTGAGCTTTCCCTTCCGTTTTGTTTAGACAAAATATAATAAATATTAGTGACAGCATGACCAGAAATATATCCTTGAGTTTTACCTGTCTTAACTGTATTTAATGCTTGTACAGATGCTGGAAAATGTGGTTCACGCTTACCCAAAACATCTAGCAATACATCACTGTCGAATAAGACTCGTTTCACCGATACTTCTCCACTAAATAATCAATATACGATTCTTTTGGGTCTTCTGGTCCTAAATCGACAACCCCCACTAAGTCTCTTGTCCAAGGATCAAGATCGCTTAAATCATCTGTTAGGGAATGAGAAGTAGTTTCTGAGGATACATTCTGACGAAAAACACGCCCATATTCTAATGCTTTCTCAAAATCTTCCTGATCAGAAATTGATCCAGAAAGATTATCTAACCAGTTTTCAGACGAAGATTTTTCAGTTTCCAAATCGACCAAACCTGTTAAATTTTGTGTAGAGGCATCAATATCATTGAAATTATCTGCTAGGGAATGATAAGTAGTTTCTGAGGATACATTCTTAGGATTAAATCGCTCTTGAATTCTGAAAATTATTAAACTGTAATAGGCTCTCAGTTGGGTGACTAAATCGGATGTTTCAGTATCTTGGAAATATTCGGTTATAGTACGATTAGAAACCGATAGAGCATTTTTAGCTCCCTGGTAAATTTGCTCTAGTTCTGAATCAGCAAACATATCAATAAACACATCTATCGTTTCCGAGAGAAGGAGTGAACCTTCCACCACTCTGATTAAATCGGCTTTTTCCTCACCAGTCTTTACCTCATTGATCTGAGCAAGGCTGATAAATAATTGATTATAGGCAGTAATTTGATTAGTAAATTGGTCTATATATTGGATTAACTCCAGTGCTGAATCCTCATCTCTATACTGTTTCCATACCTGAAACCATAATTTATTAATTTGATAAAATATATCGGCTCTTGCTTGATAAGTTTTAGAGTTATCCTTAACTTGCTCAAATAAAATTTTAGTTTCTTGTAGTAAATTATCCAGTATTATCCGATCAGAATCGGTGACAATTTGATCGAGTTTATCTGTAATATTTTGCAGATTTTCTAACAAAAATTGTCCTAAATTTTCCCGTTCGACTGAACTTGGCAGACTATTCATCGGAAATTTTGGGTCTGAAACCCCGCCGTTCTAAGTTGGCTTTACGTTAGAATTAAAAGGCCAGTCTCGAAAACCAAGTGGACGGCGCAGCACCTTGAAAACTCGGCTTAGGGGGTTCCGACCAGAAAAGCTTGGCCGGGTAAAAAGTCGCGCGCAACAAGTACAAGAAGCTATA
>NZ_JASJFB010000790.1:0-1266 GCF_030065455.1 Microcystis sp. M53602_WE12
GACCAATAAATTGCAGAAAAAACATAATCTTTTCGAGGTAAAAGCCAGTAAAGAAAAGCTTTTGCCCTCTCAAGAAAAATTAATTTTTATCACTTTTTTTATTAATGAGATGCTGAATTATCCGATGGATTTATTTCTTGATTAATCGTAGATATTTTCTTACGACCTTTAATATATTTGCCTAAAGATTTATTTTTCTTAAGTCGTTTAATGCCACTTAAAGTGCACAGAGAGAATAGAGTTCCCACCAGAACCATCTGCCATAAACCGCAACCAGAAGCCGCGCCTAATCCTGCCGCTAACCAGATAGTCGCCGCCGAAGTCAAACCTTTCACTTGTACCTTATTTAGTTCCCGATGGGATTGTTGTAGGATGATTCCCGCCCCTAAAAAACCGACACCAGAAGCGACCCCTTGAATAGTGCGACTGAGGGCATTAGAAGACGCATAACCCACATCTCCTTCCGCTTGTAGGGGAATCATCACGAACATGGCAGCTCCGAGACTAACGATGATAAAAGTTCTCAATCCAGCAGGACGACCGCCTCGCTGTCGGTTATAACCAATCAGACAGCCGACGGCCATAGCCATACTCAGCCGAAAAATAATCGTTTGCCAATCTTCCGAGTCAAAAAACATTGCTTAACCCATCAAATGAGATAAAAACTTCGCCTAACCAATCAAGGCCTTTTCCAGATGCCGCTTTAAATCGTTCCTATTCTCGATCCCAATCGATAATCCTAGTAAAGCCGGTGTTACAGGTGGAAGTGGAATAAATGGGAACCGTTACCGCCCCATGGCTAGAGTCTGGTTCTTGCCCCCCATGAATCGCCCTCGTTGCAAATTCCATCAATTTACTGTCCTATTAGTCGATATCTTCGAGGTCTTTAAACAGGGCCGTGCTGAGGTAACGTTCCCCAAAACTAGGCTGAATCATGACGATTAATTTATCTTCGTTTTCGGGTCTTTTGCCCACCTGAATTGCCGCCCATAAAGCGGCCCCAGCCGAAATGCCCGATAGTAGTCCCTCCTGACGAGCTAACCGTCGTGCGTAGGCGAAAGCCTCTGTATCATCGACGACAATCACCTCATCGATTAATTCCGGTCGGAAAATTGCCGGGATAAAACCGGCCCCGATGCCTTGGATTTTGTGCGGCCCGGGTGGTCCTCCCGATAAGACGGGACTATTAGAGGGTTCAACTGCGATCGCTTGAAATTGGGGACGACGGGGTTTAATGGTTTCGGCAATACCGGTAATGGTTCCCCC